>CAZBWP010000224.1:0-4564 GCA_964495295.1 uncultured Rhodospirillaceae bacterium
AGGGCGCCAGGGTTTGCCGGTCCAGGAAAACGATCCGCATGTCACCTGCCTCCGTGTTGCTTATTACTGCGACCATCACGCCGACAACGCCCGAGATGCCGGCCGCCGAACCATGGGAAGCGCCGTGGCGATCGCGGCGGACGGGCCATTGCCGGCTGACGGCGCGTCGATGCACCGCTACAGTCGCAGCAGCATCGTCCGCACTCAACCTCCCTCCGGAGCTTCCGATGAACAGATTGCTTCGCCTCGCCGGTCTGGGCGTCTTGCTGGCCGCCGGCCTGGCCGGGTCCGCCGGCGCGTTCACCTTCGACTGGTCGGTGCCCGGCCGGGCCGACGTCACCATCGACATGTTGAAGCGCGAGCGTGCCGCCCGCTTCAGCTCCGTCGTCAGCACCGAACGCGCGGCCGACGGCGAGACCATCCTGGTCCATTGGCGCGACTTCCAGCCGCTGGTGTTCGACGGCCGCCCCATCGAGACGCCGTTGGACCGGGCGATGGTGATGCCGGCGATCGCCGTGGCCGCAGCGGTGCCGAGCCTGCGGATCGCGCAGGATGGCGCGTTCGCCGGGTTCGAGGGAGAGTTTGACGAGGTGTTCGATCGCCTGGACGCGATCTACGGCGAGAACGCTCAGGCCGCGCAGGTGATCCGGGCGATGCGCGAGACGCCACAGATGCGGGATGCCGCGGCGATGAAGGTCATCGATACGTGGTCGACCTGGGTCGGCACCTGGATCGACGTGGATCTGGCGGCGGGCGAGAGCCGATCGGACGTGACGGAGGTGCGCACGTTCGGCCAGAGCCTGCGGCAGAAGACGACGATCACCCATGACGGCGCCTCCGACGCCTGCGCCGGCTGCGTGACCCTGCGATGGGAAGGCGTGCTCGATGACCCGGCGTTCCGCCGGGGATGGGAGTCCATGATGCGCAGCGTCGCCGCCCAGGCGGGCAACGCGGCGGGTCTGGAGGAGTTCCTGCGCAGCGTCGAATCGATCCGTCGTGTCGCCACAATTCGCCTCGAAACCAACCCGGAGACCCTCCAGCCCCATGTCGTGGTGCGGGAGAACACCATTCTTTTGAGGATCGGCGATGGCCCCGAAGCCCGTCAGGTGGAACGAACCACGTACCGCTTCACCTGGCACGAGCCGGCCAAGAACTGAGCGGGGAGAACGCCGCGGCTGGGTTGTCCCGTCGCGCGGTGACTCGCACCCGAGGCGTCGCGTGGCGTTGCCGAGCATCCTTTCGGGCAGCTGCGCTGCGACCGGGAAGGGGATTGCAATACGCAGAGATTCCGAATACTTAACTGAGCATCACCAGGAACGGGACGACGCAACGCGGCGCACCAGCCACCGAGCGCCCCGCGACTACCCGGCCAAACAGGTCGGGAATCGCCAGGGTCGCCGTCGGAGTTGCGCAACCTCGAGCTCCGTTGGTGAGTGCGAATCGCCGTAGGGTACGATCCCTTCCATGCCGACCGTTCTCGTGGTTTCCTTGCTTCTCGCCGGGATGCTGCTCGGGCAGGGTGCGCCGTCAGCCGCGGCCGCCGATGCCGACACACCCTTCACCTTCGACACCGTGGTTGCCCAGGCGCGGGATCTCGCAACATCGGCCTACGCGCCGCCTGCGATCGAACTGCCGGACCAACTCGGCGCCGCCGACTACGATGCCTATCGGAAGATCCGTTTTCGATCCGATCAGGCACTGTGGCGCGGGGCATCGCGCTTCGAAGTCCAGTTCTTCCACCTCGGCTTCCTGTTTCGCGTCCCCGTCGAAATCCACGTCGTCGAAAACGGCGCGGCAGTGCCGGTGGCTTTCGAATCGACGATGTTCGATTATGGGGATACCGGCCTTGACTCGGTCGACGCGCTGCCGCCGGGATTTGCCGGTTTCCGTGTCCATTACCCGCTGCACGACCCTGGGTACAAGGATGAGGTCATTGTTTTCCTTGGCGCGTCCTACTTCCGGGTGCTTGGCCGGGAGCAGCGCTTCGGGTTGTCGGCGCGGGGGCTGGCAATCAACACGGCGCTGCCCCGAGGCGAGGAGTTTCCGGTTTTCCGCGCCTTCTGGTTGGTCAAGCCGGCTCCGGACGATACCCGGCTGACGCTCTACGCGCTGCTCGATGGGCCGAGCGTGACCGGCGCCTATCGGTTCGTGGTCGAGCCCGGCACCGACAGCCGCGTCGACGTGTCCGGGCACCTGTTCGCGCGCGACGACGTGGAGAAGATCGGCATTGCGCCACTCACCAGCATGCATCTGTTCGGCGAAAACAGTGCTCATCATTTCGACGACTTCCGTCCGGAGGTCCACGACTCCGACGGATTGCTGATGCTGAGCGGAGCCGGCCAGTGGCTCTGGCGCCCCCTGACCAACCCGCCCCGCCTGCAGGTGTCCCATTTCGTCGATGCCGCGCCCCGGGGCTTCGGACTGTTCCAGCGCGATCGCCGCTTTGCCAACTACCAGGACACGGAGGCCAACTACGACCGCCGTCCGAGCTACTGGATCGAGCCGGACGGTGACTGGGGCGAAGGCGGGATTGAACTGGTCGAGATCCCGTCCGCGGAGGAGATACACGACAACATCGTCGCCTATTGGCGACCGAAGTCGCCCCTCCGCGCCGGCGAGAGCCTCAGCTTCTCCTACACCCTGTCCTCCGGACTGCGCTTGCCCCGCGATGCCGGTCTTGGGCGGTCCATCGATACCCGGACAGGCTCTGCCCGCCTGCCCGGAACCGACGAGGAGCCGAGTCCGGGGCGCCGCAGGTTCGTCGTCGACTTCGCCGAAGGCGATCTCGGCTTCCTGGGCGCCAGCCAGCCGGTGCAGGCGGACCTCTCCACCTCGGCGGGAATGGTCAGCGACCTCACCGTCATGCACGTTGCCGACAGCAACGTCTGGAGAGTCGCCTTTCGCCTCGACCTCGACGATGCCGATACCGCCGAACTGGCGCTGACGCTTCGTCTGGACGGGGCCCCGTTGACGGAGACCTGGCTGTACCGGGCATCCCCCTGAGCCACGGCCGCAACCGGCACGGGCCGCTCAGCAACGCTGCTCCGCAAACATTGAAGGCTCTGATCGATGACCAAGGTTGCTCGCATCCCGCGCCCTGCCGAGGCAGGCGGCCGCGATGATGTGAACCCAAGTGCGTTTCACCTGAGCGGTGGGGTGATCCGCCGAACGGTGTTTTTCGGCCTCGTCGCGGCAACCACCCTGGCCATGACCGCCGGCATGGCTGGAATTCAGGCCGCGAATGGCTTCGAACCGCTGGAAGTGGCGATCCTGCTGCTGTTTGCCCTGAACATCGTCTGGGTCGTCCTTGCGGCGTGGACCGCCTTGGCCGGCTTCGTCGTCGACGCGCTCAGCCTTGACCCGGTGAGTCTCAAGCCACGGCCGAACCTGAGGCCGGCGCTCCCGGCATCCTTGCGGACGCGGACGGCAGTGGTGATGGCCGTCCGGCACGAGGATCCCATCCGCATCGCCGCCGGATTCGAGGCGATCGCCGCGGATCTCGCCCGCACCGGCGAGGCGCAGGCGTTCGATCTGTGGCTGCTCAGTGGCTCGACCCAGGCCGATGTTCTCGAGAACGAACGCCGGCAGTGGGCGGCGCTGACCCGGCGGCTCGGGCCGCGTCATCGGGCCTATTACTGGAAGCGCGACGAAACCGCAGGGCGCAAGGCCGGGACCATCGCCGACTTCCTGCGCCATTGGGGCGGGCATTACGAGCACATGGTGGTGCTGGATGCCGACAGCCTGATGGGCGGCAGCACGCTGGTCGAACTGGTCCGGCTGATGGAGGCCAACCCGACCGTCGGGCTGATCCAGACGGTGCCCCAGCCAATCAACCAGACGACGCTGTTCGGCCGCATCCTCCAGTTCGCGAGCCACCTCTACGGATCGGTGTTCGCCGCCGGGGCGGCATTCTGGCAGTTGGGCGAGGGCAACTACTATGGCCACAACGCGATCATCCGGGTCGCCGCATTCGCCCGGCATGCCGCCTTGCCGGAGTTGCCGGGATCGCCACCGCTGGGCGGCGAGATCCTGAGTCACGATTTCGTGGAGGCGGCAATGCTGCGCCGCGCCGGCTGGCATGTCATCACCATTCCGCACCTTGGCGGCAGCTTCGAGGAATTGCCGAGCAACCTGCTCGACTACGCCGCCCGTGACCGGCGCTGGTGCCAGGGCAACCTGCAACACCTGAAGGTCCTCCGCTGGCCGCGCCTGCATCCGATCAGCCGGCTCCATCTTTTCTCCGGCGCGTTCGCGTTCATCGCCTCGCCCGTCTGGCTCGCCTTCCTGCTGCTGAGCACCGCCTCCATGGTCGAGGAAGCGCTGGGCTACCATGACTATTTCCCTGGCGGTTATCGGCTGTTTCCCGACTGGCCGATCTCCATGTGGACGGAATCGGTGTCGCTGGTCGCCGTCACCCTTTGTCTCTTGTTCCTGCCCAAGGTTCTCGCGGTGGTGCTGACCCTGGCCCGGCGCGAGCAGCGGCGGCGCTTCGGCGGGGTCGTGCCGGTGCTGGCCGGCACCCTGGTGGAAACCGCATTCTCGATCCTTCTGGCGCCGATCATGA
>CAZBWP010000225.1:0-1088 GCA_964495295.1 uncultured Rhodospirillaceae bacterium
GCGGTGACGGAGACGGCCACGGCCACCAGCGGATTGTCGCCGCCGAACGACAGGAACGCCTCGCTGATCCGCTCGAACACGGGCAGTGCCGCGATCACGGCACCGAAGCCGACCAGGCTCGCGGTGTTGAAGATGGGCAGCACGGACGCATCGGTCCCCTGGTCCAGCGACGCGCGCAGGTTGGCGAGGCGCCGCCAGTTGAGGAGGATCAGCAGAACGATGGCGAGGAACAGCGCGACGATGACCGCCCACACCCCGCGCACGCTCTCGATGGTCGTTGCCCCGAAGCGCGGCTCGGCCAGATAGGACGTGTCCATCATCGGCACGATGACCTCGACGAAGGCGAAGTTGGCGATGATGACGACGATCACCGGCAGCACGGCGAGCAGGAAGGGCGGCGTGTCCCCGTCCTCCGCCGGCTCCGTCGGCAACTCGTTGATGTCGAAGCCGCGCCCCTGGGCATGCTCGCGCAACACCACATCGTGACCCGGAAGGCTGTCCACATGGTCGCCGTAGCCCTCGCCGGCCGCCCGGGCGCGTCCGGCCCGATGGTTCAACCAGGCGATGCCGCACACGAACATGATGACCCCGGCGATGATGCCGAGACCCGGGGCGGCAAAGGCGGTGGTGCCGAAGAACGGCATGGGGATGGCGTTCTGGATCGCCGGCGTCCCCGGCAGGGCGGACATGGTGAAGGAAAAGGCGCCGAGCGCCAGCGTCGCGGGAATCAGGCGCTTGGGGATGTCGGCGGTGCGGAACAGGGCCGACGCCACCGGGAAGATGGCGAAGGCGACGACGAAAGCGGAAACGCCACCATAGGTCAGCGCCGCGCAGCACAGCACGACCGAGACGATGGCGCGCTCCGGGCCGAGCCAGCCGCTCACCGCCCGGGCGATCGACTTGGCCGAGCCGCTGTCGTCCATCAGCTTGCCGAAGATGGCGCCCAGCATGAACAGGGGAAAGAAGGCGACGATGAAGTCGCCGGTGCTGGTCATGAAAACCTGCGTGTAGGCGGCGAGGACGGGCAGACCGCCGGTCAACACCGCCGCCAGGAGCGCAGCACCAGGCGCCAGCAGGATCAACGTGAT
>CAZBWP010000225.1:1188-4542 GCA_964495295.1 uncultured Rhodospirillaceae bacterium
CGGTCAACACCGCCGCCAGGAGCGCAGCACCAGGCGCCAGCAGGATCAACGTGATGCCGCGGAACGCCAAGAACATCAAAAGCCCGAGGCAGGCCAGGACGACAGCGAGATCAATCATGATCGCAGACCTTTTCGCGCGGCGACGGCGTCACTGTCCTTCAACGTAGCGCGCGTCGTTCGGATAGGCGTCGAAGTCCTTGCCGCGCGCCCGCCACTCCGAGAGCCACTGCTCGGCCACCTCCCGGCCCTCGGCGTGGAGTTTCTGCAGGTGTCGCTGGCTGCGGTCGAACTTGGACGTCCGACGCAGGCCCCAGGCGGTCTCCCGCCGCATCTTGATCGTCCGCACGTCGACGATCTTGCGATCCTTCAACAACGGCGCCGAGTCACCGGCCTTGGCGAGCCACGTGTTCATGGTGAGGATGCGATCCAGTTCCGCGTTCAGCGAGATGTTGCCGGCCAGGTCGTTCTCCCGGTCCTTGATGTCCTCCAGGCTGGTCACCGGATCGCGCCAGTCGATTTCCTGGGGGTTGATGCGGATCACCCAGATCTCATCCGGCTTTTCGTCTCTGGCCTCCCGGTCGACCAGTTGGCGGACCGGCGGGTTCTGCGCATAGAGCCCATCCCAGTAATACCCGTCGCGACGAATGCTTTTCCCGGGAACACAGGTCGGGAACTCCTTGTCGGGGATGCGTTGCGCCTTGAGAACATCAGGCAGAGTGCCCGAGGCCGCCACGCCCTCCAGCGACATCCGGCGGCGCATCCGCCAGCGGGTGACATTGTACTGGTCGCTCTCGGCATGGTTGGGACGCAGTCCCATTTCCTCGAGCGTCTTGTCGGAGTCGAACACCTCGAAGTTGCCGCTGTAGACTTCGATGGCGCCGGCCAGGACCCGGCGATCCACCTTGGCCACCTCCGGCCAGTCGATCTGATCGAAGTGCGGACAGATCGAATTCAGCAGCGCCGGAAACGAGGTGTAATCCGGCCGGGCCCCGAGCAGGGAGAGGCTGCTGAGAGCGAGATCACCGAAGGCACTGTTGGGGTTCGAACTCGGCAACGGGACGCCGTTTTCCTTGAGTTCCAGGAGCACGCCGACGAACGCGTCATGGGATTTCTCGAACGGCGTCTGCGCGGAGAACGTCGTCCACAGAAAGTTCAGGCGCTCGATGGCCTTGGCGAGGGTGCCGCACTCCGGATCCGCCTTGTTGGGAACCATGCCGTACCAGGTCGCCAGGGCGCAGAGGGCCCCGGCGGAGGTGCCGCTGATCGAGACGATGTCGAAACTCGGACGCCCCCCCGCCTCGGCATCCCATTGCTGCTTGGTTTCCAGGATCCTGGTCAGGACGCCCCAGGTGAAAGCCGCGTGGGTCCCGCCACCTTGACAGGCGATCGCGATTTTCTTCGTGTTCACTCTCATCTCCTTTTGTTGCGCTGCGGTCGGAGTCTTCCGACGGGGCTGCCGACAGCGGCAGCACGGCTTCATCAATGGCGCGAGGCGTCGTTCGGGCGCGACGTGCGGCCCGCTATCCAGGTCCGTCGTACAGGGTTGAGGCGGCGTTCGTCGCCAGGCCCCGATGCAAGCAACAGAGCCGGGTCAACGAGACGGAACGGTCTGGAGGCGCCCACGAGATTGACCACTCCATGCGGTGGCGCGCCGGCCCGGCCAACGGCTGGGGCAGCGCCGGTGCCAGCGACGGCAACCACTAGGCGTCCGGGCGCCTGAACTGCGATCGATCCCCGGTCGCGCGGATCAGCCCGGGCGCCATTTCAACCAGTCTTCGCACGCCTTCTAGCGAGCGTTCGGCGGACGTGCAAGGGACCTGAGCGATCGCTCCAGCGTCCGGCGCGGCGCGGCCGCCAGGAGGCGCCGCGTCACAAAACCTTCTCACGCGCAATGGGATCAGTGCGGCTATTTTCGCGGCGAAGCGACACGTGCGGCGCCTCCGTCGCCGCGCTCCTGTCGCTGCACGTGTCCGTCTGCAAGGCCAACAAAGGGAAGAGGCTGATGACACCACACGCGACGTCCTGCAGGGCCCGCCTGCGCGGCTGCTGGCATGCTCTGGGCTTTCTTGCCGCCATGCTGGTCGGTTCGACCACAGCGGCCATGGCGAGCACCGAGTTGACTGTCTACACCGCCGTCGAAGCCGAGGACCTGAAGCGCTATGCGCAGGCCTTCGAGGCGGCGAACCCGGATATCAAGATCCGCTGGGTCCGGGACTCGACCGGGATCGTCACGGCGAAGCTGCTCGCCGAAAAGAACAATCCGCAAGCCGACGTGGTGTGGGGCCTGGCCGCCACCTCGCTGATGCTGCTCAACGCCGAGGGCATGCTGGAGCCGTATGCGCCGGCCGGCGTCGAGAAGCTGGATCCGCGGTTCGTCGATCCGGCAAGCCCGCCGGCCTGGACCGGCATGGATGCCTGGATCGCGGCGCTCTGTTTCAACACGGTGGAGGCCGAGCGGCTGAAGCTGCCCGCGCCCACGTCATGGCAGGACCTGACGGACCCCGTCTATCGGGGGCACGTCGCCATGCCCAATCCCAACTCCTCCGGGACCGGCTATCTGGATGTCTCCTCGTGGCTGCAGATCTGGGGCGAAGAGAAGGGCTGGGACTTCATGGATGGCCTGCACGAGAACATCGCCTTCTACACCCACTCCGGCTCGAAGCCGTGCAAGATGGCGGCCGCGGGCGAGGTGCCGATCGGCATTTCCTTCGCCTTCCGCGCCGCCAAGTCGAAGGCCGCCGGTGCGCCGCTGGACGTTATCGTTCCCTCCGAAGGCGTCGGCTGGGACATGGAGGCGACGGCGATCATGAAGGGCACGAAAAAGCTGGAGGCCGCCAAGCGCCTCGTCGACTGGAGCGTCTCCAAGGAAGCGAACGAACTCTACAACGAAGGCTATGCCGTGGTCGCCTATCCCGGTGTCGCCAAGCCGGTGGAGCATTTCCCGGAAGGCATCGTCGACGCGATGATCGAGAACGATTTCGAGTGGGCCGCCTTGAACCGCGAACGCATCCTGGCCGAGTGGCAGAAGCGCTACGATGCCAAGTCGGAGCCCAAGTAGGGCAAAAGGGCGGCGGGGACATGATTTAGCCAACGGAAGCCCGCGGTCCGCCGCGGGCTTCCCGACGTTCGGGGAAGGGACTGTGACCATGGCCGATCTCGGGGCCGGTGCTGCGTATCTGAGGATCGAGAGCCTCACCAAGAAATTCGGTGACTTCACCGCCCTCGACAATGTGTCCTTGGAGATCCAGGAGGGCCAATTCACCTGCTTCCTCGGCCCGTCGGGCTGCGGCAAGACGACGCTGCTGCGCGCCATTGCCGGCCTCGACATTCAGACATCGGGCCGCATCTTCCAGG
>CAZBWP010000226.1:0-1495 GCA_964495295.1 uncultured Rhodospirillaceae bacterium
GCGTCCCAACAGGCGTCCAGGTCGCCGTGCGACTTGTGCACCCAGGCCTCGCCCCAGTAGAAATTGCAGCTGGTCTCGGCGCGCAGCAGGCGCCAGTGCGCCTCCTCGATCTGCCGCCAGGCCTCCTGGTCCGTGAGCCCCGACGCCAGCGCCCGGCCGAGCAGTTCGCGGAAGGCGCCGGAGGTCTCGTGGACACGGGCCATGGCGTCGCGCTGGGTCTGCGAGCCCTGCCACTGGTGGAAGTCCCAGCCGTGGTGCTCGTCGGTGTTCCAGGCGCCGCGGCGCACCCGCACCCGCCCCGCCGCGCCGAAGCGGTCGAGATATTCGGTGATGAAGGTGGGCCTGAGGTCCGACCAGCCCTGGCGGATGTGGTCCATCGCCTCGGCGTAGAAATACGACCAGAAGTTGGCCTTGGGGTTGACGTTGCGGAACCAGCCGCCGTTGTCGCCATCGGTGGCCGTGGTGACCAGCGGCGGAAACTCGCACCACTTCGTCCGCTCGTGCAGCTCGTGGTAGAACCAGCCGTAATCCATGCCGGAGAGCTGGGCGTTGGAGAGGTCGCGATCGCGCACCACGATGATCATCTCCTCGCCCTCGTGCTCGGCGATGTGCGGGCGATAGCGCAGCTCCTGCCAGGACATCTCGTCGATGGCATCCACGTACTCGCAGTCGACCAGCACATAGCGATAGCCGGCGCGCTTGAGGTGCGGGATCATCTCCATGCAGAAGCCCATCTCCGGCGGCCAGAAGCCGGCGAAGTGCGCCCGGTGGAACAGGTGGCCGGCCAACGCCTGCCAGCGCTGCAGGTGGTCGTCCCAGTCGGCCTCGGGGATCAGCGGCAGCACCGGGTGATAGTAGCCGGTGCCGAGGATCTCGAAGAGCCGTTCGTTCTGCAGGGTCCAGAGCAGCGTGCCGACGTCGACGATGCCATAGGCGCGGCTCTGGAACTGCGGCGACGAGAGCGTCTCCAGCAGCGTGCCGGAAAGCGACAGGTGCACCCGCGCGATGTCCTCGTAGGCCCACAGGGACCGCGGCATGCGGTCGTAGGCGAACAGGATCTCCTTGGCCTCCCAGGTGTTGGCCTCCAGGAGGTAGTCCAGATTGCTCGGCGGCTGGTGCATGTTGAGCACGAGCGCGTGATAGATGTCGGACATCAGGGCTCCTCGCCGCGGACCGGTTTTTTTTGCGTGCGCACAAAAAGCTAGCGCGTGCGCGGGCGGCGGGCAACAGGCGAGTGGCCGGGCGCGAGCCCAGGCGTGTTGGGGCGCCGTTCGGCGCAGGCGAGTTTGCCGGGTGTCATTCTCGCCTTGAAACACGGCGCCACTCTTGCTTGACTCCCGCGGCAAAAAGGGGCGCGGTGGCATCCGATGCCGCATGTCCTGTCGCTGCATCGAACGTCGGCGCTTCCCCAAGCCTTCCGCCCGCCACCCCACGAGCCCAAAGCACCCCTGGGACAACAGAGAGAGACGGACGCCATGCCCGACCTGCCTGAATA
>CAZBWP010000226.1:1595-4492 GCA_964495295.1 uncultured Rhodospirillaceae bacterium
AAGCACCCCTGGGACAACAGAGAGAGACGGACGCCATGCCCGACCTGCCTGAATACGTCGACGGCCTGCCCAACATCGCCGGTCACGAGACGGAAATCCAAGCGGCGATGGCCGCTGCGGCCAACACCGAGGTGTTCCGGCCCGCCGGCGCCGTTGATTTCGCCAACATCAAGGCGGCGTTCGCCATCGCCCTGCACCAGCACCAGCCGCTGATCCCGGCCGGCGGCCACGACCTGCAGACGGCCGAGGTGATCAGCAATCTGAAGCACATGTGGGACAACCAGGGCATCGGCGACAATCACAACGCCCCGGTGTTCGCCTGGTGCTACAAGCGCATCGGCGAGTTCGTGCCGCAACTCTTCCACGAAGGCAAACATCCGCGGGTGATGCTCGAATATTCGGGCACGCTGCTGCACGGCCTGCGCCACATGGGCCAGCACGACGTCGTCGACGCGCTCAAGGGCGTAACCTGCAATCCCGAGTTCTGGAACGGCGTCGAATGGCTCGGCTGCCCCTGGGGCCATGCGGTCGCGCCGTCGACGCCGGTGCAGGACTATCGCCTCCACGTGCAAGCCTTCCTTCACCACTTCGCGGCCATCTTCGGCACGCCGGCGCTGGAGCGGGTGCGCGGCTTCTCGCCGTCGGAGATGGCGCTGCCCAACCACCCGGACGTCGCCTACGCGTTCGTCAAGACGCTGAAGGACTGCGGCTTCCAATGGGTGCTGGTCCAGGAACACACCATCGAGCAGCCGGCGAGCGGCCACGGTCCGGAGCGCAAGCACCTGCCGCACCGTCTCGTCTGCCGCAATTCGACGGGCGAGTCCGAGGAGATCCTCTGCCTGATCAAGACCCAGGGCTCCGACACCAAGCTGGTGGCGCAGATGCAGCCCTTCTACGAAGCCAAGGCGCTGGATCGCTGGATGCTGGCGGGCAAATCGGTGCCGCCGCTGGTCACCCAGATCGCCGACGGCGAGAACGGCGGCGTGATGATGAACGAGTTCCCGGGCAAGTTCATGGAGGCGATGCGCGAGGGCTCCGGCTCGTCGACGGCGCCGATGAACGGCACCGAGTACCTGGAGTACCTGTTCGCGTCGGGCATCAAGCCGTCGGACCTGCCGGAGGTGCAGCCGATCCATCAGAAGGCGATCTGGGACCGGATGCAGCCCGGCGACGGCCCCGAGAAGCTCGCGACCGTCATCGAGGACTGCAAGAAGAGCGACCACCGCTTCCACATGGACGGCGGCAGTTGGACCAACAGCATCTCCTGGGTCAGCGGCTACGACGACGTGCTGAGCGCCATGGAGCGCTCCAGCTCGCTGTTCTTCGAAAAGGTACTGAAACCGAAGGCGCCGACCGACGAGACGCGGTACCGCAACGCCTTGTTCCACCTGCTCTCCTCGCAGACCAGCTGCTACCGCTACTGGGGTCAGGGCGTCTGGACGGACTACGGGCGGGAGCTGTGTCGCCGCACCGACTCGATCCTCAACAACGACTACGCGTAACCGGCCCGGCCGCTCCGGCCGCGGCGGCCGGATGACGGACAGGAGACCGCCATGAAGATCCTGGTGCTGGCCCATCGGTTCCCGTTTCCGCCGACGGACGGCGCCAGGATCCGGTCCTTTCACATGATCGCGCACCTGCATCGCGCGCATCAGGTCACCGTGGCGGCGCCGACCCGCTCGCCGGCCGAGGCGGCGGCCGGCGCCGGGCTGGCCGACCACTGCCGGTCGATCCTGACGGACGGCATTTCGCGGCCGGCGGCGATGGCGCGGATGTTGCTGAACCTGCCGACGGCCACCCCGTCGAGCATGGGCTATTTCTACGCGCCCGGCCTCGCCCGGGCGGTGCGCGAAGCCATCGCACGCGAACGCTTCGACCTGATCGTCTGCTACTGCTCGTCCATGGGGCCCTACGTGCGGGACGTCACGGAAATCCCGATGCTGCTCGATTTCGCCGACATGGACTCACAGAAGTGGCTGGCCTACGCCGGCTTCCACGGCTTTCCCAAATCGGTCGGCTATTGGCTGGAAGGGCGAAAACTGGCGGCCGCCGAGGCGGCGCTGGCGCGCCGCTTCGACTGCTGCACCTGCATCACCCAGGCGGAGCTGGAGACCCTGCTGAGCTTCGGCGTCGATTGCGAGACCGACTGGTTCCCGAATGGCGTCGACCTCGACTACTTCGCGCGTGGGGATCAGCCCTACGATCCCGAGCAGCTCAGCTTCATCGGGCGGATGGACTATTATCCGAACCAGCACGGCATGACGACGTTCTGCCACGATGTCCTGCCCCGCATCCGGGCCGTGCGGCCGGCGGTCAAGCTGACCATCGTCGGCGCCGAGCCGCCCCAGGCGATCCGCGATCTCGGCACGCTGCCCGGCGTCACCGTCACCGGCACGGTGCCGGATGTCCGCCCCTTCACCCGCCACGCGGCGGCCACCGTGGCGCCCCTGTCGATCGCCCGGGGAACGCAGAACAAGATCCTCGAATCCTGGGCGCTCGGCGTCCCGGTGGTCGCCTCCTCGCGGGCCGCCGCCGGCGTCGACGCGGTCGCCGGCGAGCACCTGCTCGTGGCCGACCACCCCGGCGACTTCGCCGCCGCCGTGCTGCGCCTGATGGGCGATCCCGGCGAGCGACGGCGCCTCGCCGACGCCGGCCGACGCCGCGTCGAGACGCTCTACACCTGGGACGTCGCCATGGCCCGTTTCGATCGGGCCATCGAGGCGGCGCTCGCGCGCCATCGGGATCGCCGCGGCCAAGCCACCCGCGCCGCCTGAGGCGGCCAAGCCACCCGCGCCGCCTGAGGCGGCCCGCCTCCCCTCAGTCGACGACGATGCGAGCGGACCGGTTGTCGACGACGACCGGGCTCTCCAGGAATCGCAGCGTCGGCTCGGTGCCCC
>CAZBWP010000227.1:0-4487 GCA_964495295.1 uncultured Rhodospirillaceae bacterium
CTTCAGCCTCCGCACCATGGCCGAAGACCGCCAGGCGCGGATGAGCGACGTCACCAACGAAGGGATGGAACCGCGCTCGGCGCACACCTCTCGGCAGGCGCCCCTGCGCATCCAGGATCCGGCCAATACCACGGACACCATCGAGAAGGCTCAAAGAGGTCTGACAACAACCCGCCCCCAATGCAGTTAGGTTTGGAGACGTTTTGTTTATTGATACGATTGCATGATTTGCCTCGTGGCACGATCGCCGCTGTGGAAAATCAATAAAAATTCAAACCGAATTACCACGTCACGGATGCGCCAATAGGCCGCGATTGCAGGTGCGTTCATCAATGGGAATGTCGGACGCAGCAGGAATGCCGGTAATTGATCCGAGCGCGAGCGGCAATGGCTTCCATGAAGAGCGCTGGCTCGTGACTGGAGCGTCCGGCCAACTCGGAATGTATTTGCTTGCAGAGGCGCGGCGGGTCCTGCGTCCGAGCGCCACGATTTTCGGGGTCGCGCGCCGGGAGGACCCAGAGCATGGCATTGTCGCGGCGGATCTGTCTCAGGGTGATGCCGCGAAGCTCTTGTTGGCGTGGATTCGGCCGACGCACATCATCCACCTCGCCGGCGTCGCCAGGCCCATGGAGGCGGAGCAGGATCCGGATCGTGCCTACCGTCTGAACGTATCCGCGACCCGCGTGCTTGCAGACCATGCCCAGCACACCAACGCCTGGATGCTCTTCGCCTCCACGGATGCCGTGTTCGAAGGAGACGCTCCGGGCCGACAGGATGAGGCTGCTCCGACGGCGCCGAGAACCGTCTATGGTCAGACCAAGCTCCAAGGCGAGAGCGAGGTGCTTGGCCGACAGGCCGGATGCGTTGCCCGCATCGCGATGCTCTGGGGCGTGCCGAAGAACGGATCCGCAGGCGGGTGGGCGGCGATCACGAACACCTTGCGCGCGGGCGGTGAACTGAGGGCCGTGGTCGATGAAATCCGCACGCCGCTGCACTTCGCAACCGCAAGCCGACTTATCCTGGCGCTTAGCAGAATGAAGTTTCGGGGTGTGATAAATATTGGCGGCGACGATGTGATGTCGCCCTTTGAAGTTCTCTGCAATTTCCGAGACAGTCTCCAGTCGACATCGGTCATCAAGCCGGTCACCAGTTTGGAATACTCACCCTTTCTGTCTCGGCCACGAAATGCGGCGCTCGAGATCGGATTGCTCAAGCGGGTTATCGGCAGTCATGGGATGGTGCCGACGCTCGAGCGCGAGGACGCGCCAGCGCTTTCCGTGAGCTGACGCAGCCTGATGGTGTCCGACAGCCGCATCAATATCGTCATTCCGATCTGGCGCGGCGAGACCCTGTTGCACAGGGCCTTGGAGGGTCTCCTCGGTCAGCGCCCTTCAGACGCCTGGCAGCCCTTGGTGACCCATGTCGTCGCCGTGGTGAATGACGGCCGGACCGCATCGTTGGCGGCGGCGGAGGCTTTTCGAGACAGGTTGCTTGCGGCCGGCTTTCAGTATCAGGTGATTACGTCCCCGCCGGGACGCGGAATGGCGCTTCGGGCGGGCGAGGAACGCCTTGCGCCCGCTGCGATCCTCTATCTCGATCAGGATGCGGCGCTTTCTCCCGGGGCGCTCGATCGCCTCGTCCGCGAGATCTGCGGGACGCAGGCCCCCGTGTTCGCCACCTTCCGGCTTCGCCACACCCGCTCGCCCTCCGCCCTCGTCCGGGCGTTCCTTCACTGCATCGCCGCGCTTCCCTACTTCACCGCCTCTCCGGTGACGGCCGGGGCTTACGCCGTCTCCGAAGCCGGCCGGGAACGCTGGACGGAGGCGCCGCAGGGTGTCGGCGACGACAAGTACGTCCGGCTTCGTTTCCGACCGGAAGAACGCCGCCTGATCCGGGACGAGAGTTACGAGGTGGTTTCGGCATCGACTTACGCGGAACTTCTCGCCGCGCGCATCCGGTATGCCGAAACGAACCAGGCCATCGCGACGATCGCCAACGCGCCCGACGCGCGGCGAAGCGCGGGCATCGCCCGACATCTGGCCAATCCGGCGAACTGGCCCGGCGCGGCCGTCGCGCTTTTCACGCTCACAGTCGCAGCGGCGGCAGCGAAAGCACGAAGAGTCTGCCGCCATGCCTGAGGCGATCGGCGCCCGGCCGGCCCTCGACATCGTCATTCCGGCCCGCGACGAGGCAGCGACGTTGGGCGTTACGCTGGACGCGCTGCTCAAAGACGGCGACGGCCTGGGGCTTCATGTGGTCCTCGCCCTGAACGGCGAGGGCGTCGAGGACATGCGGTCCGTCGCAGGCCGCTTCGATGCGAGCTTTCGTGCGAAAGGTCACCGGCTGACGGTGCTTTCGACCGGGGAGGTTGGCAAGGCGGCGGCGCTCAATCTGGCGGACCGCCACCGCGACCCGGCGCACCCTGTCGTCTACCTCGACGCGGACTGCCTTCTTTTCCCCGGCTCGCTCCGGGCGATCTCGGATGCGCTGGCGGACCATGCGCCGAGGCTCGCCGCGCCGCCCATGTCCGTGCTGGCGCCGCGGAGTCCCCTGGCGCGCGGCTACATGGAGGTCTGGAAGCGGCTTCCCGCAATCTCGGGCGGCGTCGTCGGCGCCGGTTGCTTCGCCGTCAATCCGGCGGGACGCACCCGGTGGGACGCCTTTCCGACCGATCTGCCCGACGACGCCTTCGTGCTCGGGCTCTTCCAACCTGAAGAGCGGATTCTGGCGTCCGAGGGCGGCTTCCTGTTCGTGTTTCCCGAAGGCGCTGCTGTCCTCGCAGCTGACATTCGATGGAAGGCGGGCAATCGCGCCCTTCGCCGCCGCGCAGAGTGCGGCGACCGGGCGGCCGCGGCGGATGCCTCGCCAGCGGCCCGGCTCCTTTGGCTGATCCGCACACCCTCGATCTGGCGGCGCGTCCCGGCCTTCCTCGCGGTGAAGGCTGCAGCTTCCGTCACGGCGCGCCGGCGGCCCGGCGCGGCTGATTGCGTCTGCTGGCGCCCGCGACGTCCCCCGGCCCCGACGGCCGCTGCCTTGCCCTTGCTCGATCGGCCGCCGAGGGTCGCGGCCATCGTTGTGACCCACAACAACGAGGCCGACGTCACGCGCTGCCTCCGCAGTCTGCGTAGCCGATGGTCGGAGCTCTCCCTCGTCGTGATCGACAACGCGTCCACGGACGGAACCCGCGCCGAACTCGCCGCCATGCGCGACCTGTCGCCGATCCTGTCGGAGCATAATCTCGGGTTCGCGCGCGCCGTTAACGCAGCCGCCGCGCGCTGCATGGACGCGGACCATCTGCTGCTCGTCAATCCCGACGTCGTCCTCGAGGACCATTCCATCGACGCGCTGCTCGCGCTCGCCCTCAGATTTCCGGAGGCCGGCCTCTACGGCGGCCGCATGAGCGACGCGACCGGTCGGCTCGATCCGACGTCGTGTCTCTCCCTGCCGTCGCTGCGAACGGCGGCGCTGTTCGCGTCGGGGGCGGCTTCGCTGCAGGGCTGGCCGGTCTTCGATCCTGATTCGCTCGGGGGCTGGCCGCGTGACGACACGCGGGAGGTTCCGGCCCTGACCGGCGGCCTTCTGCTGATCGAGGCCGGGCTCTGGCGGCGTCTCGGCGGGTTCGACGGCCGGTTCTTCCTCTATGGCGAAGATGTGGATCTCTGCATGCGCGCCCGCACGCTCGGCGCGCGGCCGCTCCTGACCAACCTCTGCCGATACATGCATCGCGGCGGCGCCAGTTCGCCGAACCCGGCGGAGCGGATGGTGCGGATCATGCGGGGCAAGGCCAACCTGCATATCTCCGGGAGGTGCGGTCGTATCCAGGTCGGCCTGCTCGTGCTCGGAGCCGGGCTTCGCGCCCTGCTGGAGCGGGGCTTGGTCTCCCGCCGTCGCGTTTGGCGGGAGGTCTGGCGCCGACGCCGCGAATGGGCAAGCGCCTCATCCACCTCCCCACCTGTGCCGGCGATGAAGACTTCGGCACCCCGGGCCTGATCGGTCGGGCGCACTTCGCCCAACCCGTCCGGCTCGCCGCCCCCGTGCCGACGGCCGCGCCGGCCGCGGGGTTGACGGGGGCCGCGGCGCCGGTATCTGGGGGCGGGAAGGGACGGCGCGGCGGAGGCGCTCGGTCCTGCGACCGCCCCGCCAACGGCCCCGAGCCCCGAAAATCCGACATAATCCTACTTTTTCCGACATTATCCGACATTTCAACGCGCCAAGGGCCATGTTTTCAACATTTTCAATTACTTAATCGCAACGTACCCGCGTAAAACCATCCTACATCGCGACCGCACCCGCGCTCCAGCGACACCCACCGCGTCGCTCACCGCCCTCATCGCCGGCACGCCGGCACGCCGAAGCGCTTCGCTCCGTCGCCGTAGGCCTCGGTCCCCATCCGCAAACCCATCGCCCGCCCGCGCCGCGACGCGGGCTTTTGTTGTGCCCGGAGGTGCCCCATGACCACGACCTTCCATGCTCACTGGCGCGACGTG
>CAZBWP010000228.1:0-4465 GCA_964495295.1 uncultured Rhodospirillaceae bacterium
CGACATGGCGATCGCGGCGATCAAGGGCGTGACGAAGCCGGCCACCGCCAGCGGAATGGTCAGCGCATTGTAGACGAAGGTCAGCGCGAAGTTCTGGCGGACCAGCCGGCCGGCGCGGCGGGCAATGCCGAGGGTCTCGACCACCGGGGCGAGGCGCGACCCCTGGAACACCACGTCGGCGGCGGTCTGGCTCAGGTCGACGGCCGTCGACGGCGACATGGACGCGTGCGCCGCGGCCAGCGCCGGCGCGTCGTTCAGCCCGTCGCCGACCATCAGCACCCGATGCCCGGCGGCGGCGAGGGCTTCCAGGCGGCGGACCTTGGCCGCCGGATCGGAGCGCGCCTGCCAGGTGTCGATGCCGGTGGCCGCCGCCGCCGCGGCCACCGCCGGCTCCCGGTCGCCGGAGAGGATCGCCGCCGGGATGCCCCAGGCGGCGAGGCGGCGCACCACCGCCGCCGCGTCGTCGCGCGGCCGGTCGGCGAAGCGGAAGCGCACCGCCGGCCGGCCGGGGCGAGCGAACCACAGCTCCGGTCCGACGGCCTGGTCATCCCCGCCGCCGTCGGCCACGGCACAGAAGTCTCGGCTGCCGAGCCGCTCGATCCCGGCCGGCGTCGCCCGTTCCAGGCCGGCACCCGGCACCTCACGCACGGCGCCACCGCTCTCCGGGCAGACGAAGACACCCCGCCGTTCGGCGTCCCGCACCAGCGCGCGCGCGAGCGGATGCCGGCTGACGCTGGCCAGCGCCGCCGCCGCCGACAGCGCCGCGGCGTCGATCCCGTCTGCGTCGATCCCGTCTGCGTCGACCCCGTCGGCGTCGAGCAGCTCCGGCCGGCCTTCGGTCAGTGTGCCGGTTTTGTCGAACACCACCATGTCGATCTCGGCGAACCGCTCCAGGGCGGTCGCCGACTTGAGCAGGATGCCACGACGCAACAGCCGACCGGAGGCGACGACCTGCACCGTCGGCACCGCCAGCGCCAGCGCGCAGGGACAGGTGATGATCAGCACGGCGATGGCGTTGAGCAAGGCCGCCTGCCAGGCGACGCCGCCGATCACCCACCAGCCGACGAAGGTGATGGCGGCGAGGCTGTGCACCACGGGGGCGTACATGCGCGAGATCCGGTCGGCGATCGCCACGTGGCGGCCGCGCGCGCCTTCGGCCGCTTCCATCAGCCGGGCGATCTCGGCGAGCAGCGTGTCGTCGCCCACCGCCGTCACCTCGAGGATCAGCGGGCCGCCGAGGTTGAGGGTGCCGGCGAACACGCGCGCCCCCGCCGTCACCGGTGTCGGCACCGTCTCGCCGTCGATCAGGCTGGTGTCCACGTCGCTGGCCCCCTCGCGGACGCACCCGTCGACGGCGATCCGGTCGCCGGCGGCGACGGCGACCCGCATACCCGGCCGGACGGCCGTGGGCGGCAGCACGCGGCGCTGGCCGTCGGCCGCGATCACGGTGACCGCGGTGCCGGCCAAAGCGAGCAGGTGCGCCGCCGCCGAGCGCGCCCGGCCGCGCGCCCGCTGGTCCAGGAATCGGCCGATCAGCAGGAAGAACAGCAGGGCGACCGCCGAGTCGAAATAGGCGTGCTGGCCGCCGCGCATGGTCTCGTGCAGCGAGATGCCGGCCGCCAGCAGCACGGCAAGCGAGATCGGCACGTCCATGTTTAGCCGCCGCGCCCGGATCGCCGTCGCCGCCGAGCGGAAGAACGGCCGGCCGGCCCAGGCGATGGCGGGCAGCGCGATCAGGGCCGAGACCCAGTGCAGCAGCGTGCGCGTCGCCGGCCCCATGCCCTCCACGTGGCCGGCCCAGATGGCGACCGAGAGCAGCATGACGTTGCCGGCGGCGAAGCCGGCGACCGCCATGGCGCGCAGCAGTTCCCGCTCGCGTTCGCGGCCGGCGCTGTCGGCGAGCGCCGGATCGAAGGGGACGACCCGGTAGCCCAGCGCACCGACGGCGGCGGCGACCGTGGTCGCGTCGGCCGCATCCGCCCGCCAGGAAACGGCGAGGCGGCGGGTCGTCATGTTGACCCGCGCCGCGACGACACCGGGGGTCCGCGCCAGCACCGCCTCCACCAGCCAGACGCAGGCGGCGCAGTGCAGGCCCTCGATCAGCAGGCTGAGGGAGTGGATGCCCGCGCCGTCGTCGCGGGTGTAGGCGTCATAGTCGACGGGCGGCGGGGCGTCGTCCGGTTTCGGCGCGGGGACGTCGGGAGAGAGGACGCGGCGCCGGTAATAGCCGTCGAGGCCGAGGCCGTTGATGAGATCGTAGGCGGCGGCGCAGCCGCTGCAACAGAACCGGGGTCCGCCAGCGGAGCCGGTCGGCACCGGCAGGCCGCAGTGTCGGCAGTGACCCGGCTCGTCCTGCCGGTTCCACGGGGTGCGGCCATCGCCGGTGGGGGCATCGCCGGTGCGGGCATCGCCGGTGGGCGCATCCATGGTCGCGACGTCGATCGGCGGCCGCGTCTGGGTCACCGCGGCAGGAAGATCCGACGGTTCTCGCGGAATTCCGCGTCACCCCGCCGGGCGTGGACGCGGACGTCCCACTGCCCGGCGAGCGGCAGCGTCACCGTGGTCGCGTAGCGGCCGGCGCCACGGTGTTCCAGGTCGATCTCGGCATCGTGTCCAGGGTGCGTCGGCCGCACCAGGGCGGCGCGGACCGTGAGGTCCTCCAGCGGCCGGTCGCCTTTGTCGACGAAGATCACGGCGAGCTCGGTGACGTGCGCCGGCCCGTCGCCGGCGCCGCTATCTGGGCCGCCGCTGATGGCCAGGTCCATGGACCAGCCGCGTTCGGCCTGCCGGCGTTGTGCCTCGATCGCCGTGTCATAGGCGAGGCCCTTGCGATAGTGATCCTTGGTGGCGATGCCGGAAAAGCTGCTGACGGCGAAGACTACGAGGACGAGGTTGACGACAATCACCACGCCCATGCCGCCGACGAAGATCCACGGATACCACCATCCGTCGGGCCGGGAGCGGGCCACGGCGGTCATCGCTCCGGGCCCGAGAAGACCGTGGCGCGCGTCACCGTCTCGCCGGTCTCCTGGTCCCTGAGCACGAAATCGAAGTCCGTCGCACGGCCATCGAGGCTGGCGGGCGGCGCCGTCACGAAGACCCGGTAGGTCTGCACGTCGTCGGGCTTCGCCGCGAGCACGGCCTCTTGGGCGCCCTCGGCGGCCTGGCCGATCACCGTCAGTGTCGCGCCGTCGATGCCCGGCGCGGTCAGCGTGTAGGTCTTCTCGGCGCGTTCCATGTTGAGGATCTTGACCGTGTAGCCGTTGCGGATGTCGCCGTCGGAGAGCCGGACGAACAAGGGTGAGCGGTCGTGCAACACGCTGATGTCGAGCCGCGAGCGGGTCGAGAGGCTGACCGTCATGACCGCGACGACCACCGCGAGCAGGGCCAGATAGGCGATCGTCCGGGGCCTGAGGAAGCGCCAGCGCGTCGGCTGCCCGTGCTCGCGGGCCACCTGGTTGGCGATGGAGTCGTAGGTGATCAGCTCGCGCGGCAATCCGAAGCGGTCCATCACCGAATTGCAGGCGTCGACGCAGAGCGCGCAGCCGATGCACGCCATCTGCTGCCCCTTGCGGATGTCGACGCCCGTCGGACACACCTGCCAGCACAGGCCGCAGTCGACGCAATGGCCGCGCCCTTCGAACGTTTGGCCCTTGCGGGCGCCGCCGCGCGGCTCGCCCCGCCAATCCTCGTAGGTGACGATGAGCGAGTCCTCGTCGAACATGGCACTCTGGAAGCGCGGCCACGGGCACATGTAGATGCACACCTGTTCGCGGGCCCAGCCGGCGAGCAGGTAGGTGGTGGCGGTGAACAGGGCGGCGAAGCCATAGACGGCGGTCGATGCCTGGCCGGTGAGGATCTGGACGGTAACCGTCGGCGCGTCGTTGAAATACAGGATCCAGACGCCGCCGGTGGCCAGCGCGATGAACAGCCAGGCGCCGTGCTTGGCCAGTTTCCTGGTGAAGAAATTGGCGTCCCTGGGCCCCTTGTCCAGGCGGATGCGGGCGTTGCGGTCACCCTCGATCTTGCGCTCGACCCACATGAACAGGTCGGTCCAGACCGTCTGCGGACAGGTGAAGCCGCACCAGACGCGGCCGAACCAGGCGGTCGCCAGGAACAGGCCGATGGCGCCGATGATCAACAGGCCGGTGAGGTAATAGACCTCCTGCGGCCAGATCTCGATCCAGAAGAAATACGCCCGCCGGCCCGGCATGTCGATGAGCAGCGCCTGATCGGGCGCGCCCGGGCCGCGATCCCAGCGGATCCATGGGCCGATGTAGTAGAGGCCGAGGAGCATCCACAGGGCGGCCCACTTCAGCTTGCGGAAGGTGCCCTCGACGCTGCGGGGGTAGATCTTGATCCGGTCGGCATAGAGCCGTGCGTCGTCGCCCTGCTGCGACTCGGCGCCCTGGTCGATGCCGTGGGGGCGGCGTGCCCGGCGAGCGATGGCGGGAGCGTCAGGGGC
>CAZBWP010000229.1:0-2623 GCA_964495295.1 uncultured Rhodospirillaceae bacterium
CGGACGCTCACCCGGTCGACCGCCGGCACCGCGGCGACGCGGACGGAGAAGCCGCTGTAGGGCGTCTGCGGGTCGCTCACCACGTCCGCCGAAAGCAGCGTGATTTGCTCGGAGACGAAGCCGAAGCGGAAGTTGCGCCCCTCGTCGGTGTCGTGATGCATGCCGCTCGACGCGCCGGCGTAGGTGAACCAGAGCACGACCTCCTCGGCGTTCTCGGGAACGGAGAAGCTCGCCTGCAGCATCGGGCCCCTGCCGGTGGCGTCGGCGTTGGGATGGTCGAGCACGCCGGCCGGCGAGACCAGGGTCTTCGACATTGGCGCCTGGCCGGCGCGGAAAGCGGCGTGGGCGACGATCGGGGAATTGGGGTCGCCGAAACGGTAGGGTTCTCCCTCGGGAACGATCCGCTTCGGATCGTAGCGGACGACCAGCTCAGCCCCCGGTCGAAGATCGCCGTAGAGCAGTTCGTGGAAGTCGCTGGTGAAGGTGATCCGCGGCGGAACCCGTGAAAACGTTCTTTCGATCATGTCTCGCCTCTCCCATGACGAAGCCTCGCGATCGGCGGCGGGGGATGGTCCGCCGTCCTCGTCCGGTGTCAGGATTGTGCCGTGACCGTCACGTCGCGACGGGTGTCGAACAGCTTGACCACAGTGGTCTCGAGCCCCGAATCCCAGAAGTAGGCATCGCCCGTCGCCGCCGCCAGCCCGGCCGCCGAGCCGGCGTCGGGCAGGACCGTCGCCCCGATGGTGACCGAGGACGGCCGCGCCTGCGCCAGCAGTCGGATCGTGTAGAACGGCTCGGGCGGGGCATAGGCGTCGACCAGGCGCTCCAGCCGCACGCTTCTCGCGCCGGGGACGGTGCGCTGGCTGATCCGAGTGGTGCGATAGGCCCCCTTGGTCTCGGCCTGGGTCGAAAGCCCGTCGTCCTGGTAGAGCAGGTGGTCGCCGTCCGGTCCGGGATAGACGGTGATCTCCAGCGGGTTCTCCGCCAGTTCGCCGACGTACTGCTCGACCAGCGAGCGCATCGGCATGATGGCGCCGGCGCGGATGTAGATCGGCACCAAGTCGAGATCGGCGTAGTAGCCGCTCACCATGGTGCCGCCGGCGATCGCCGGCGACAGCGGCGCCTGATTGTCGGCGAACCCGTACCAGTCGCTGCCCGCCGGCAGATAGATGTCGCGGACCGGCGACCGCGGCGGCGACGCGGTGATCGCCTGGAACAGGATCGGCGCCACCAGAACGTCCTTGCCGACGAAGAACTGATCGGCGAGGTGATCGAAGACCGCCGGATCGTCCGGGTCGTTGAGGAACAGCGCGCGGGCGATCGGCATGCCGGACTGGGTCCACTCGTACATGGCGTCATAGTAGATCTGCAGCATCCGGTAGCGCAGCTCCACGTACTTCCGGCAGTGGGTCGGCACCGGCTCGCCGTAGCGATAGGGCTCCTGGAACTCCTTGGTGTAGCCGTTGTAATGGTTGCGGTACCACGGCAGGAAGGAGCCCACCTGCATCCAGCGCGTCAGCAGCTCGTAATTGGTGATGCCGCCCTTGACTTGGCCGTTCTCGACATGAAAGCCGCTGGTGCTGCCGCTGCCGTTGGCGAAGCCGCCGATGTCGCAGCCGGAGATCGGCACCCCCGACAGGCCGATGTTGAGAACCTCCGGAACGTTGATCGCGAGGAAGTCCCAGCTCGACGCGGAATCGCCGGTCCACAGCGCCGCGTACCGCTGCATCCCGGCGTATCCGCCGCGGGCGATGATGAAATTGCGGCGGTCGGCTCGCAGCGTGTTCAGGCCGCTCCACGTGCCCATCAGCAGGAACAGGGCGTAGAGGTTGTGGGCGACCCCGTTCGGAACGTAGGTGACGTCGTTGTTGATCATCAGGTTGAGCGGGAACGTCCCGTAGTGGAAGACGTTGCCGTCCAACGCCGGGCACATCATGTCCTGCCAGATCATGTCCATGCCGAGCTCGTTGATCAGATGGGCGTACTGCTGGCCCCAGACATCGCGGACTTCGGCCCGTCCCAAGTCGGGATAGTTGCCATAGGCGCCGAGCGGCGTCATGCCGTCGGCATTCGGCTTGAGCGGCGGATAGGGGTACGGGTTGGAGCCGTTGTTCTCGCCGTAGTTGACCTTGCCGATGAACAGGCCCGGGTTGGGACCCTGGCCGGCGTAGGTGTTGTAGATCAGCGCCCCCGACTGCAGCAGCGCCTGGCGCTGGCCATACGGCACGACCTTGCCGTTTTCGTCGAGGACGTTGTTGGTGATCAGCGGGGTGATGTTGGTCGAGCACTTGAAACCCTTCCGGTGAAGGCCATCCATCATGTCGACCGCATTGGGGAACTTCATCTCGCTGTGGGTGAAGGTGCGGTAGTTGTCCTGGAAGTCCACATCGATGTGGAGGCCGTCGCACGGGATGCGGCTCGATCGGTAGGCGTCGGCCACCGCCTCCAGGTGGGCGCGATCATAGTAGCCGTAGCCGCCTTGATGCAGTCCGAACACGTACTTGGGCGGCATCGGTCCGCGCCCGGTCAGCGTGGTGTACTGGTCGAGGACGTCGACCACCGCGCCGCCCAACATGAAATAGTAATCGAGGTCATTGAACAGGGCGCCGAAGTAGACCTTCCC
>CAZBWP010000229.1:2723-4445 GCA_964495295.1 uncultured Rhodospirillaceae bacterium
CCGAAGCCGCAGTACTTCGCGTTGACCGGCCGCGTCTTGAAATTGGCGACGACGTTCGCTCCGGGGATGTAAACCAGGTTGTAGCTGGGTTCGTCCGCCGAGATCAGCTGACCGTCGCGATACACCCGAACGCGATAGGGCTGCAGGCCGATCTCGACCCGCATCGCGCCGGTATCGACGACCAGCCGCGCGCTGGAATTCTCCACGATCTGGAGGTTGACCGGCCCCAGGTCGCGGGTGACCACGGCGGGCGAGCCTTCGACCGTGTAGTCGGGGTTCGCCGCCGGGTTGAACCGGACGCGATAGCAGGTCGCCGAAAGGAACGACACCTGCAGGCTTCGTCCGCCGCCCTCGAGCGCCAGGGTGAACACGTTGCCGCTGCGCGCGACCGAGGCGATGGCCCCGATCGGAGTCCACTCGCCGTGGTTGGGCGTGAAATCGCGAACCGTTACGAACGGAATGTCCATCGTCGACCGTCCCTCCCTCCCCTCATCTCGGGGCTGTTGCAACCCGCTGCCGTTGTCCAGAGCCGGTCATTGGCCCGACCCGTCAGGGTTTGATCGAACCCTGCTTCGATCGTGCCTTGAGTTGAAGTTGCCAGACGTAGTGGGCGTTGCCGGTCTGGCCGAAGCTGCCGTTCTTTCCGTAGATCGGCTCGAGAAGACCGTTGGCGTCGCGGACCAGCGTGCCGTTCTCGTCGCGCTTGAACGCCATCGTCGCCCCGGCCGAGAAATGACAGCCGACGCAGCTTTCGGTGCCGAACACCCGCGTCCGGTCGGGCGTCACCTGCTCCGTCGGCTGATCGGCCCAGAAGCCGAACGGCAACCGGTCGTCTTCCTCCAGCGGACCGGCATCCTGTTCGCCATTCTGGAAGAACGACTCCATCGTCGTGTTGACGAGGTAGACCGGGACCACCCGGCCCGGCACCTTGTAGTGAATGCTCTCCGGCGCGCTTCCCGCGCCGCCGCCGAACGCCGGGAAACCCGGTTGCACCGGCCACTGGGTGCCGACGAGTTCGTAATACTGAAACACCGAGCCCGCGTCCTTCAGCAGGTTGCGGACCGAGCGGTTGAGGGCCGCCGTCGCCGGCGGAATGGGAACGACCCTGGTAAGCTGGACGGGGTTGGTCGTCTTGCTCTCGTCCCACTCGGTGAACTGTCCCTGGGCATCCGGCAGGGCATTCTTCGGCGGCAGCACATTGACCAGCTTGGTCGGCTGCTCCGGATTGTTGAAGACGGGCCGCACCCGCCTGCGCTCGCCGGCGCGGGTGGTCGCGAATTCGAGGTCGTCGGCGATGACGTTGTCGACATGCTCGAACGTCGCCCAGATCCAGTTCGGCGCCGACTGGGTCAAGGCGGTGACATGCATGCCAACCAGGCCCATCAGCTGCTTCGATCGCGTCCGGATCGGCTTGCCGTCCTTGTCGAACGACGTACTGATGACGATGGCCTCCTGGGTGAAGAAGCGCTCCGGCATGTCGTCCGGCCCCAACTGCTTCCACGCCAGCTTGACGCCCATGCTGCCGTGTTTCGGCTCGTATCCCGCCACGTTGGCCGGAAAGAGGATCTCCTGACCCTTCTCCGCCACGAAAGCAATCTGGCCTTCCTGGTTGTAGAGTTCGTTGGTGACGATGTATTCGAATTGCGGCTTGTTGATCAGCGACTGGTAGCGGACGAACACGCCGTTCTGGTCGACCAGCGGTCCGGTGAACGCCTGCATGCT
>CAZBWP010000230.1:0-4434 GCA_964495295.1 uncultured Rhodospirillaceae bacterium
TCGCCGCTGGCGAGGATTCGCTCGGCCGCGCTCAGCGCGATCGCCGGCGCCCGCTCGCTCACCGGGTACACCCGTGTCGCCCGGCACAGCCGCCGGCCGACCAGGGTGGCGTGCAGCCGCACCACGTCGGCGGCCCACCAGGTCTGCCGCAGCCGCCCGAACGGCAGGCTGGCGGCGAGCGCCACCGGGTCCAGATCGCTGACGTGATTTGGCGTCAGCACGAAGGGACCGCGCTCCGGCAGCCGCTCCAGCCCCTCGACGCGCAGCCGGAAGACCGTGCGCATGATCGCCTTGGTCAGCGCGAAGACGACGACGCCGAGCAGTCGCAACGCCGGCCCCGGCGGCCGCACCAGGGCCTCGACCCGCTGCTGCGGGACCGCCGCCGGCTCGGCCTTCGCGGTGTTCACCTCGACGATCAGATCGCGCAGGGTCTCGATCCGGCCGATCGCATCCTCGGACAATCGGACGCCGGCGCGGCTCTCGAGTTCGACGACGAAGCTCATCCAGGCGAACGAGTCCATGCCGAGGCCGAGTTGCGGACTCACATCCATGGTCAGCCGCTGCTGCGGGTATTTCTCCTGCAGCAACGCCCAGACCTCGCGCGCCGGCGATTCGGCGATCAGCGCCCGGTCGTCGTCCGTCATCTCGGCGGCGGCGGTGCGGTCGGCGCCGTCGAGCGCGCGGGCGTAGAGGTCCGGCAGCATGAACCGCCGGAGCTTCATCAGCCGGGTCCGCGGCAGCGGATCGCGGGTGATGGCGAAGCCGGCGAGTCGCTGATAGGGCGGCAGGTGCCGGCCGAAGCCGGCGAGGGCGACGCGGATCGCGTCGTCGACGCGGGTGAGGCCATCGGCCCGCAGCGCCGCCAGGTCGGGCCGGACGAGCGCCGCCAGCGCCCCGGCCCGCGCCATGATCCCGATCTCGGCGATATGGGGATGCTCGCCATACGCCTTTTCCAGCGCTTCGGGATCGACGTTCTTGCCGCCGCTCAGCACGATCATCTCGGTCAGGCGGCCGAGCACGAACACATAGCCGTCCTGATCGACACGGCCGCGATCGCCGGTGCGGAACCAGCCGTCGTCGGTGAAGGCGGCGGCGTTGGCTTCGGGATTGTCCAGGTAGCCGGAAAACACCGACGCTCCGCGCATCTGGATCTCGCCGAGACCGGTTGGATCCGGATCGCCGATGCGCACCTCGGAGCCCGCAACGGCCGGCCGGCCTTCGCTGCCGACCCGTTGCGCGTGCGGCGTATTGAAGGTGAAGATCGACGCCGTCTCGGCCAGTCCGTAGCCGGTCAGGATCTCCCAGCCCAGCCCCTTGATCTTGCGGATCACGCCGGGCTCCAGGCGGGCGCCGCCGGAGACCATCAGCCGGACCCGTGGCCCGACCTGCCGTCGCACCGGCGCGAACAGCACCCTGCCGGGATTGATCGACAACCGGTCGCGGCACCAGAAGCAGGCATCGCGCAGGCCGGCGAAGACGCGGCCGACGATGGCGCTGCGGCCCGCCAGCTTCGCCTCCAGCCCGGTCATCAGCGCCTCGTAGAGGCGCGGCACGCCGACCATCACCGTGACCTCGCCGGCCTTGAGGGCCCGCACCAGGTGCGGGCCGGAGACGGCTTCGGGGAGGACGATGGTGACGCCGGCCGTCAGCGCCGTGAGGATGCCGATCACCCAGGGATAGGCATGATGGAACGGCAGCGGCAGCAGCACCCGGTCGCCGGCCTCGACGATGCCGGCGGCGACGACGGCTTCGACGTTGGCACCGATGTTGCCGTGGGTCAGATGAAACGCCTTTGGCCGGCCCGTCGTGCCGGAGGTGAAGACCAGCGACGCCGGCGCATCGGCCGCGGGGTCGGGCAGCGGTCGCGCTGCCACCGACGCCAGATCCCGCCAGTGCGGCAGCTCCACGCCCTCGGCATCGGCCTCGTCCAGCAGCACCAGCCGCCGCTCCGCGGCATCGGGGAGCGCCCGCAGTGCCGCCGCGTGGTGCGCGGCAACGAAGGCCCGGCGGCTGCCGCTGTCGACGATGGCCCGCGTCCCGGCATCGTCGGTGGCGAGATCGTCGACGGCGACCATCACGCCGCCGGCCGCGGTCACGGCGAATGCCGCGATGATCCAGGCGGCACTGTTGGGCCCCCAGATCGCCACCGGCTCGCCCGGCTGCAGGCCGTCATCCAGCAATCCGGCGGCGAGGCGCTCCGCCTGCAGCGCCAGGTCGCCGTTGCTCCAGGACCTGACCTCGGTTTCACTGACCGCGATCAGGGCGGGCGTTCCGCCGCGCGCGCGCATCTCGCCCAGAAGGCGCTTGATCGTCCACGACCCGTTCATGTGCCGATTCCCCGCCGCTACCGTCAGTCGCTCGGTCTCCACCATATAGGAGCACCCTTGGCAACGCCGACACAACGGGGCCGGCTTGGGGCACTCCAACCAGATTCTGGGCGAAGCCGACTCGCCGGTGGCAAGATCTTGGGAACCGCAAGGCGAATCGCCAATGACCGAAAGCCGCGCCCGCGCCGCGCGCGGCCCCCGACCATCGCGGGGCCCAGCCTGAAAATGCAAGAGTCAGAAGAGGTTGGAATGCCGGCGCCGGACGCGTCCGCCAATCCGCTTGCCATCGGCCGAAAACTCGTGTGAGTCGTTCGGGATGCTGAGGTGCATGTCATGAACTCCTTGTCCGCTGCCGCCGAAACCGCGTCGACGCGCTGGACCAGAGGCGCGGTCGATCTGCGCAGCGGCGCCCTGCACGCGCTGATCCTGCGGCTTCCCGATCCGCGCGATCCGGCCTTCTACCCGGCGCTGGCCGAGAAGGTTTGCCAGGCACCGAACTTCTACAAGCACGCGCCGGTGATCGTCGATCTCAGCGACCTCGCCGAATCCCCGCCCTTCAACATCGCCGAGATCGGCCGCCGGCTGCGCCAGCACTGGCTCGTGCCGATCGGCGTGCAGAACGGCACCGACGAGCAGAACCAGGCGGCATTGAATGCCGGGCTCGGCGTCTTCGTCGAAGGCCAGCCGGCGGCCTGGAGTTCGCCGGAAGAGAGCGAGGCGGAACCGCAGGCGACGGCCGCCCCGACAGCTGGCTCCGCCGCCAAGACAGTCACCCAACCCGTCCGCTCCGGCCGGCAGATCTACGCCCAAGGCGGCGATCTCGTGGTCATGGCCTCGGTCGGCGCCGGTGCCGAGATTCTGGCCGACGGCCACATCCACGTCTATGGCGCGCTGCGTGGCCGCGCGCTTGCCGGCGTGTCGGGCGACGACCGGGCGCGCATCCTGTGTTCCAGCCTGGAAGCCGAGTTGCTGTCGATCGCCGGGGTCTGGATCACGCGCGACCACATCCCGAATGCCCTCGTTGGGGGCCGCGCGCAGGTTCTTCTGGACGGTGATCGGGTTCGCGTCGAGCCCTTGCCGTAAGCAGGCGCGGCAGTGGGCCGCGCAGCGTTTCGTGACCGAATGGAGGAAGTCTTGACCAAGATCATCGTCATGACGTCCGGCAAGGGAGGGGTCGGGAAGACGACCACTGCGGCGGCGTTCGCCGCCGGCCTCGCCCTCAAGGGCCAAAGAACCGTCGTCATCGATTTCGATGTCGGCCTGCGCAATCTCGACATCGTCATGGGATGCGAGCGGCGCGTCGTCTTCGATTTCATCAACGTCATCAACGGCGATGCGCGGCTGAGCCAAGCGTTGATCCGCGACAAGCGCATCGACACGCTGGCGATCCTGCCGACCAGCCAGACCCGCGACAAGGATGCGTTGACCCGCGAGGGCGTCGAGCGGGTGCTCAACGAGTTGAAGGCGGACTTCGACTACATCATCTGCGACAGCCCCGCGGGCATCGAGCGCGGTGCCTTGATGGCGCTCTACTTCGCCGACGAAGCGGTGATCGTCACCAACCCGGAAGTGTCCAGCGTGCGCGACAGCGACCGGATCATCGGCGTCCTGCAAAGCCGCTCGAAACGCGCGGAGGACGGCCTTGAGCCGGTGCGCGAACATCTGCTCCTCACCCGCTACGACAGCGACAGGGTCGAGCGCGGCGAGATGCTGAAGGTCGACGATGTCTTGGAGATCCTGGCGATTCCGCTGCTCGGCATCATCCCCGAGAGCCCGTCGGTGTTGAAGGCCTCCAACATCGGCCAGCCGGTGGTGTTCGACGAGACGTCCGCCGCCGGTCGTGCCTATCACGATGCGGTCGGCCGGTTCCTCGGCGAGAACATCGAACACCGCTTCACCACCACGGAACGGCGCGGCCTGTTCGCACGGATGTTCGGGAGGCCGGCATGGGCATCCTGAGCTTCTTCCGCCGCGCGCCCCAGCCCGAGGCGGCCATCGCCAAGGAGCGTTTGCAGGTCGTCCTCGCGCATGAGCGCACGCAACGCTCCCAGCCGGACTATCTGCCGCGCCTGCGCCGCGAGATCCTCGACGTCATCGCCCGCTACGT
>CAZBWP010000231.1:0-4421 GCA_964495295.1 uncultured Rhodospirillaceae bacterium
GATTTTCTGATCCAGGGGCTGGGCGGCATCATGAGCATCACCGGTGCCGCCGACGGGCCGCCGACGAAGGTCGGGGTGGCGGTCGCCGACATCGTCTGCGGCCTGTACGCGGCGACCGCGGTGCTGGCGGCGCTGCGCCACCGCGATGCCACCGGGCGGGGCCAGTACATCGATCTGGCGCTGCTCGACACCCAGGTGGCGTGGCTCGCCAACCAGGCCATGAACTATCTGATCGGCGGCTCGGCACCGGGCCGGCTGGGCAATGCCCATCCGAACATCGTGCCCTATCAGTCGTTTCCGACGGCCGACGGGTCGATCATCGTCTCCGTCGGCAACGATACCCAGTTCGCCCGGTTCGCAGCCGTGCTGCAGGCGGGGGAGTGGGCGAGTGACCCGCGCTTCGCCCGCAACGCCGACCGCGTGCGCAACCGCGCCATCCTGGTGCCGCTGATCGAAGCGCGGCTCGCGGTCCGACCCAGCCGGCATTGGTTGGCGGCGCTCGCCGCGGAGAACGTCCCGGCGGGGCCAGTGAACGACATCGCCCAGGTGTTCGCCGATCCGCAGGTGCGCCACCGCGGCATTGCCGTGACGATGCCGCATCCGGCGGCCGGCCCCGCCGGGGTGCCGCTGGTCGCCGATCCCATCAACCTCTCGGACACCCCGGTGAGTTATCGCCGTCCGCCGCCGCGGCTCGGCGAACACACCGAAGAGGTTCTGCAAGAGGTCCTGGATCTCAACGCCACGGAGTGCGCGGATCTGCGACATCGCGGCATCGTCTAAAGTCTGCCGTCATAGAGTTGTCATTTGACTTGACTCGCTTCGCCGACACCTTGTTAGTGGCCTGGACGGTCCACGTTAAGGGGTCCTGATTGTGTGCTCGTGCCACCGGATCGGGGTCTATTCCGGTCACCAGTGGTCGGTTGCGAGCAAAGGTCGTGCGGGAAAGCAGGTGTAGGGTGCGTCAGGGGAACGATGATTATGGCCACAGGCACGGTCAAATGGTTTAACGCCACCAAGGGCTTCGGCTTCATAACGCCCGACGGCGGCGGCAAGGATGCGTTCGTGCACATCTCCGAGGTCCAGCGGTGCGGTCTTGATCGGCTGGACGAAGGGCAGCGCGTCAACTTCGAGATCAAGCAAGAACCGCGCGGCCCCAAGGCCGTGGAGATTGCGCCGGCGGACTGAACATGCCGGCCGCCCGTTCGCGGTGCGCCCGGATTCGTCCCGATCAAGGGGGAGACGTTAGGCCGGCATGGCGATCGGTAGGCCGATCGGGCGCGGGCGTCACAGGCGCAGCGTGACTTCGATAATGCTGGGATCGTCTTTGTGCACGTGCTGTTCGAACTTGAACAGTTCGCACACCTTGAGCATGGGCTTGTTCTCGCGCAGCACGTCACCGAAGATTTCTCGGATGCCGCGCTGCCGGCTGTAGTCGATGATCCGCTTCATCAGCATCGGGCCCAGGCCCTTCCCCGCCATGTCGCTGCGCAGGGTGATGGCGTATTCGGCGCGCTCGCCGTCGGGATCCGCGGCGATGCGCACGCCGCCGAAGATCTCGCTGCGGCCGGCGACGCCCGGTTCCGCCAGCATCAGCCCCATTTCGCGGTCGTAGTCGATCTGCGTCATCCGCGCCGCCACGGCGTGGGACAACGAGGCCATTGGCGCGAAAAAGCGCATGCGGATGTCCTCGGGCGCCATTTTGGCGAACATCTCCCGCACCGCCGGCTCGTCCTCCGGGCGGACCGGCCGCAACAACAGCTCCCGACCGTCCGGCAGCACGATCAGTTCCTCCAGTTCCTTCGGATAGGGGCGGATGGCGAGGCGCTTGGCCGGCGGATCATCGGAGCGGCGAACCCTGAGCCGGGCATCGAGGGCGATCACCCCGAATTCGTCGGCGAGCAGCGGGTTGATGTCCAGCTCGACGATCTCGGCCAAGTCGACGACCATCTGCGAGACCTTGATCAGGACCAGCGCGATCTCATCGAGCGCCGCCGCCGGGCGGCCGCGGAACCCTTGCAGCAGCTCGTAGACCTTGGTGCGCGACATCGCCTCGTGGGCCAGCTGCAGATTGAGCGGCGGCAGCGCCAGGGCGGTATCGCCAAGCACCTCGACGGCCGTGCCGCCGGCGCCGAACAGGGTGACCGGTCCGAACTGCGCATCCTCGATGACGCCGACGATCAGTTCGACGGCGTCGGGCCGCTCGACCATCGGCTGCACGGTGAAGCCGTCCACCTTGGCGTCCGGCTTGAGGCGCTGCACCCGGGCCAGCATCGCCTCCGCCGCATCGCGCACGGCGCCGGGCGAGCGCAGGTCGAGGGCGACGCCGCCCACGTCCGACTTGTGGGTGATGTCGTTGGAGAGGATCTTCAGCGCCACCGGGCCGGCGAGCTGCGCCGCCTGGGCGGCGGCGGCCTGGGCATCGGCGACGATGTGCGTCGGCACCGCAGGAATGCTGTAGGCGGCCAGCACGCGCTTCGCCTCCGGCTCGCTGAGCCACTCCCGGCCGTCGTCGAGGGCGGCGCTGATGACCCGCCGCGCCGCCGCCGGGTCGGTCTCGAACTCGTCGGGAACCGATGGCGGCGTCTCCATCAGGGATTCCTGGTTGCGCCGATAGTTGACCAGGTCGATGAAGGCGCGGATCGCCCGCTCCGGTGTGTAGAAGGTGGGGATCCGGCTTTCGGCGAACAGCGCGCGGGCGGCGCGGGGCGATTGCTCGCCGAGCCAGCTGGTCAGCACACAGGCCTTGCTCTTGCCGACCGTCTGGACGACGGCGCGGGCCGCCTCCATGCCGGAGGCGATCGCCGTCGGACAGTTGAGCACCAGCACGGCATCGGCGCCCTTGTCCTTGAGCATGATCTCCAGCGCCTTGGCATAGCGCTCGCCGGGGGCGTCGCCGATGATGTCGACGGGATTGCCGCGAGACCATGTGGGCGGCAGGATCGCCTCCAGGGCGGCGATGGTCTCGTCCGACAGCTCCGCCAAGCGTCCGCCGAAATCGGCCAGCGAGTCGGTGGCGATGACGCCGAGGCCGCCGCCGTTGCTGAGAATCGCCAGCCGGTCGCCCTTCGGCAGGCGTCCCATGGCGAGCGTTTCCACCGCGCCGAACAGCCCGCCCAGGTCCAACACCCGCAGCATGCCGGCCCGCCGGAACGCCGCGTCGTAGACGGCGTCGAGCCCGGCCAGCGCGCCGGTGTGCGAGGCGGCGGCGCGCGCTCCGGCGCTGGTTCGCCCCGCCTTGACGACGATGACGGGCTTGATGCGTGCCGCGGCGCGCGCCGCAGACATGAATTTTCGCGCGTTGGTCACCGCCTCGATGTAAAGCAGGATCGCCCGGACGTGGATATCGTAGGTCAAGTAATCGAGCATGTCGCCGAAGTCGACGTCCGCCATGTCGCCCAGCGAAACGAAGTGCGAGAAGCCGATGTCGCGGGCCGTCGCCCAGTCGAGCACCGAGGTCAGGATCGCTCCGGACTGCGCCACGAACGCGATATGGCCGTGCTTCGGCGAGATGTGCGCGAAGCTGGCGTTGACCCCCATGCCGGGAACGATGATGCCGAGGCAATTGGGCCCGACGATGCGCATGGTTGTCGGGCGCGCCGCATCGAGCATGGCCTGACGCAGGTTTTCGCCCGCGTCATCATTGCCTTCACCGAAGCCGGCGGTGATGATGACGACGGCCTTGGTGCCGCGGGCGCCGAGCTCGGCGATCAGGCCGGGGACGGTCGGCGGCGGGGTGGCGATGACCGCGAGATCCGGAACCTCCGGCAAGGCGTCGGCGCTCGGGTAGGTGAGGACGCCCTCGATCGCCCGGTGGTTCGGATTGACCGGCATGACCGGCCCATCGAAGCCCGCGTTGAACAGGTTGTGCGCCAGCACGGCGCCGACGGACTGCGGCGTCTTGCTGGCGCCGATCAGCGCGATCGAGCGGGGCTTGAACAGATGGTCGAGATTGCGAATGCTCACGGCGATCACCGTCCGTGCCTGGGGATGGGAATGATCCGGTCCACGGATGGCACTCATAGCCCAAGACCGACGACAAGGGGAGCACAATGAACCTCTGGGAGACAGCACGCTCGGCGCTTGACGGCCTGCCGGACGCGGCGGGGCTCAACATCGCCTACGAAGCGGTCGACCGTCATGTGGCGTTCGGCGCCGGCGACCGCGCCGCGTTCCGCTTCGTCGATGGCGCGGGCAGGGTGCGGATCATGACCTATGGGGAGTTGGCGGCGGCCAGCAACCGCTTCGCCAACGTCCTCCAGCGGCTGGGCGTGCGGCGCGGCGACGGCGTCGCCGCGCTGCTCGGCCCGGTGCCGGAGCTCTACGTTGCGGCATTGGGAGCCCTCAAGGCGGGCGCCGTGTTCAGCGCCCTGTTCTCCGCCTTCGGCCCGGAGCCGGTGTGCGTGCGCCTGGCGAAGGCGCGG
>CAZBWP010000232.1:0-4414 GCA_964495295.1 uncultured Rhodospirillaceae bacterium
CCCATGCCCGCATCCGCGATGACAGCGGCACCCGATTTCGCTACCCTGGTCTCCGGTGCGGTCATTGGCGATCGCGCGATGCGCCATGGGGGTGCCCCGGTCATCGGTTGCTCGGTCTTCGACGCCTATGTGATCGTCGACTGGAGCGCTGCGGCGACGCCGAAGACCGGCGCCGACAGCGTCTGGGTGGCTTGTCTGGAGCGGCGCCCGAACAGGGCTCTCGACGAAGCACTGCACAATCCGCCGACCCGCCGACGCGCAATGGAGAGGCTCGTCGAGCGGCTTGCCGGCCTCGTGGCGCGCGACCGGCGGGTGCTGGTCGGCGTTGACGCGGCGTTCGGCTATCCCGCTGGTTTCGCCGCCCTGCTCAGGCCCGAACGGCCCGACTGGCGGGGCGTCTGGTCGGACATAGCCGGCGCCATCGTCGATGGTCCGCACAACGCGAACAATCGCTTCCAGGTGGCCGCGAATTTCAATGCCCAGTTGTCCGGGCGGGCATTTCCGTTCTGGGGCTGTCCAGCGGGTGCCGCGGCCGCGACGCTGTCGCCGACCAAACCTCAAGGCTTCGCCACCGGCTTCGGACGCGGCCTCGCCGAGTATCGTCTCACCGACCGGCGGGTGCGCGGTCCGCAATCCGTCTGGAAGCTGGCTTACGTTGGCAGCGTCGGCAGCCAGACGCTGATGGCCATTGCCCACCTCGAGCGGCTGCGCGGCGATGCGCGGTTGCGCGACGTCGTCCGCATCTGGCCCTTCGAGACGGGCCTCGCGCCACTGCATCGTTCCGACGCCGATACCTGGCGCGTGGTCATCGTCGAAGTCTGGCCATCCATCGTCGCCTGCGAACGGCAGGCCGACGAACCACGCGATGCGGCAGAGGTCCGCACCCTCGCCCGGCATTTCGCGCGACTCGACGAACACGGTTCCCTGGCACCGCTGTTCGCTGGTCCCGCCGACCTGACCTGTCGAGAGCGCGCCGTCATCGAACGGGAGGAATCCTGGATCCTCGGCATCGAGACTGCCGCGACGGACCGTGGCCCAGCGTTGCCGCAACGGCCGATCGGGCACGCCTGACCTCACCACCCACGCTTACCGCAACGGCGTCATTGCTGCCCTGCAAATTTGACATCGTTCGTCGACGCGTCCAGGCTACATAAGCGTTGCCGCATAAACTGACTGCCCGATCGGATCATGCCAACGGATCTCCCGCTCGCCGACGCACTCGCATTCGGGCAGGCGCACTGCCGGACGGTTGCGATCGCGCACGGCGGCCTGCTCTCCAGCCTGTTCGTCGCCGGCTTGCTCGGCAGCGCCGCCCACTGCGTCGGCATGTGCGGCCCGTTCGTGCTGGGTCAGGTGGTCGCCCGCATGGAGACCGTCCCCGCCGCGCGAATGTCCGAGTTCCACCGTCTCACGGGGGCGGCGCTGGTGCCCTATCACCTGGGTCGCACGACGACGTACACGGTGCTGGGCGCCGGTGCCGCGGCACTCGCGGGCACCGTCGTCGACCTCACAGGCCTGCGCTGGCTGTCGGCCGCCCTCCTCGTGCTCGCGGCGATGTTCTTTCTTGGCTATGCTCTGCGCAAGCTGGGGGTTGCTCTACCCTGGCTGGCCACCGGCGGGGAAGGCTGGTGGTCGCGGCGAATCGGCCGACGGCTCCGGCCGCTGTTCGCCAATCCAACCGGCCTGCGCGGCTATGGGCTGGGGCTCGCGCTCGGCTTCCTGCCCTGTGGGCTGCTCTATGGCGCGATCGCCGCATCTGCGGCTTCGGGCTCGGCGGTGAGCGGTGCCATGGGCATGATCGCGTTCGCCCTCGGCACGGTGCCGGCCCTGTTGGCCATGGGGCTGGCGGGCCACGTGGCCAGGCAGCAGTGGCAGGGGCTGGTCGCCCGCGTCACCCCTGTTCTCTTGCTGTTCAACGCCGCCGCCCTCTCCTATTTGGCGTGGCGGACGATCGCCTGAGGCTCGTTCGGGCGCTCCGATTGCAGAGGAAATCGATGACAGACCCATCTCCCAACCGGACCCCTTCGGCAAAACGCTTCAACGGGCCGCTCGCGGCGCTCGCCATCGCAGGCCTGATGGTCGTGGCGCTGCTGGTCGGCCGCCAATACTTCGGACCCGAGGGCTTGGTGACCCAGGCGCCGCAAGCCGTGGGCAGTCCCGCCCTCGGCGGTCCGTTCACGCTCGTCGACCACAACGGCAACACGGTGACCGACGCCGACTTCCGCGGCGATTACATGCTGGTTTATTTCGGCTACACATACTGCCCCGACATCTGCCCCATGTCGCTCGCCCGCAACGCCGAGGCGATGGCGCTGCTCGACGAGGCAGCTGCCGCCAGGATCCGACCGATCCTGATCACCGTCGATCCCGCCCGCGACACGCAGGAACTGCTGAAGAGCTACGTCGGCCATTTCCACCCGCGGCTCGTCGGGCTCACCGGCACCGAGGACCAGGTCGCGGCGGCGGCGAAGGCCTATCGCGTCTATTTCTCCAAGGTCGACGAGAGCGGCAACCCGGCCGGGGCCGACGACACCGCGTACCTGGTCGACCACACGGCGATCTCATACCTGATGGGACCGGACGGCACGTTCCTCCAGCACTTCAGTCACACCGCCAGCGTCGACGCCGTCGCCGAACGGTTGCGCGAGATCGTCGCGGCGGGCGATTGAACGGCGGATTGATCGTCGCCGCTCCGGCATCGGGCAGCGGCAAGACCATCCTGACGCTCGGACTGATCCGGGCGCTGGTGGGTGCGGGCCGCCGGGTCGGCACAGCCAAGGCCGGGCCGGATTACATCGATCCGGCGTTCCACGCCGCTGCCGGTGGCGCCGCCTGCGTCAATCTGGATCCCTGGGCCATGCCGGTGGAGCTCCTGGCGGCGGCTGCATGGCGCCTGATGGACGTGTCGGACATCGTCGTCTGCGAGGGCGTCATGGGCCTGTTCGACGGTGCGACGGCGTCGGCCGGCTCGACGGCGGACCTTGCCGCCACCAGCGGCTGGCCGGTGATCCTGGTCGTCGACGTGCGGGCGCAGGCGGCATCGGCTGCGGCCCTGATCGCCGGTTTCGTGCGGCATCGCGCCGACGTCCGGATCGCGGGCATCGTTTTGAATCGCGTCGGTGGCGATGCGCACGCCGCCGTAATCCGCGAGGCTTGCGCCGCGTCCGTGCCCGAGGCGCCGGTGCTGGGCGCCCTGCCATGGAGCGACGACCTGACGCTACCGGAGCGGCATCTCGGGCTGGTGCAGGCCGTCGAACATCCGGATCTCCACCGGTTTCTCGATCGCGCCGCGGCGCTCGTCAGCGCCCACGTCGACGTGCCCGCAGTCGCCGCGCTTGCCCGCCCTTGGTGCGGACCGGCGGCGACGGCCGCTGCCGCGCCGCTGCCGCCGCTGGGTCAGCGCATCGCCGTCGCCGACGACGTCGCTTTCGCCTTCCGCTACGCGCTGGTGCTCGACGGCTGGCGCGCTGCCGGGGCCGAAGTGCTGCCGTTCTCACCCCTCGCCGACGCGGCGCCGGCCGACGACGCCGACGCCGTCTACCTGCCGGGCGGCTATCCCGAGCTGCATGCCGGCCGCCTCGCTGCCAATTCCACGTTTCTCGCCGGCCTCAGGGCCGCCGCCGGGCGGGGGGTTGCGGTGTTCGGCGAGTGCGGCGGCTACATGGTGCTGGGGCGCGGACTCATCGACGCTGCGGGACAACGCCACGCCATGGCCGGCCTGCTGCCCCTGGAAACGACATTCGCCGAGCGCGCCCTGCATCTGGGTTACCGGCGCGCTTCGCTCGCCGCCGCGGGCCCGCTCGGAGCGGCCGGCCGCGTCTTCCGGGGACACGAGTTCCACTTCGCCCGAATCGTCGATGAGGGCGAGGGGCCGCCGATGTTCACCTGCGAGGACGCGAGTGGCACGGCCCTGGGCGGCGCCGGTCGCAGTCGCGGCCGCGTGCAAGGTTCTTTCGTGCACCTGATCGCCGCCGAGCCGTGAGCTTGACACGTCGCGTGTACCGGAGCGGCGGCTGGGCTAAGATGGCACTCGGAGCGCAAACGAGGACGCGATGAGCGACGAGCCGCCATTCTGGGAGCAAAAGACCCTGGGTGAGATGTCGGAGGCCGAATGGGAGAGCCTCTGCGACGGCTGTGCCAAGTGCTGTCTCGCCAAACTCGAGGACGAGGACACGGGTACGATCAGCTTCACCAATGTCGCCTGCCGCCTGCTCGATCTTGCGACGTGCCGTTGTTCCAACTACGCGAATCGGCAGCGTCTGGTGCCGGACTGCGTCGCGTTGACGGCGGCCGACGTCGCCGACCTGCACTGGCTGCCATCGACCTGCGCCTATCGGTTGTTGGCGGCGAACCGGCCGTTGCCGTGGTGGCATCCCCTGGTTTCCGGTGACCCCGACCTCGTGCACCGGATCGG
>CAZBWP010000233.1:0-4403 GCA_964495295.1 uncultured Rhodospirillaceae bacterium
AAGGAAGTTCCGGCTAGTCGCTTCGGTGATTCCATCCTTGTTGAAAAGGGCGCATCTTCCTGATGGTCCTGACGCAAACAGGAGGCAAGGATGACGTATTGCTTGGGCGTCAAGGTCAATGAGGGGTTGCTGTTCGCCAGCGACTCGCGGACCAACGCCGGCGTCGACAGCGTCGCCACGTTTCACAAGCTGTTCGTCTTCCACCAGGCGGGGCAGCGGCTGATCGTCGTCATGACGGCGGGCAGCCTCGCCGTCACCCAGGAAGTGATGACCCGGTTGCAGCAGGGCCTCAGCACGGACGATCCGGGTCGCAACCTACTTCTCACCCCAACCATGTTCGATGCCACGATGATGGTCGGGGGGGTGCTGCGCACGGTCATCGACCGCGACCGTTCCTACGTCCAGGCATTCGGCGGCGACGTGTCGTCGTCGTTCATCGTCGGCGGCGAGATTGCCGGCGACGCGCCGCGGCTGTTTCTCGTTTACCCCGCCGGCAACTTCATCGAGAGCGAACCTGCCACGCCATACTTCCAGCTGGGCGAGACGAAGTACGGCAAGCCGATCCTCGAGCGCGTTATCAAGCCGCAGACGACGCTCGCGCAGGTCGCCAAGTGCGCGCTGTTGTCGTTCGACGGCACGATCAAGGCGAACCTGTCGGTGGCGCCGCCGATCGACGTGCTGATCTACAAGGCCGACAGCCTGACAATCGCCCGTCAGCAGGAGATCGGCGAAGGCGATCCCTACTTCGCCTCACTGTGCGCCGGGTGGAGCGACGGGCTTCTCCGCGTGTTCGCCGACCTCCCGGATCCGCCCTGGGCCGCCGCCGACGCGTCGCCGACGGCGTCGGCCTAGAGGCCGGGGATCCACCAACTTACGGTTCCACCTCCCTTGCTGCACGCTGCAACTCTCCAGGCTCCGGCGGTGGCGGATTGTCCGGGATCTCGCCAGGCTTGTAGTCGGGCAAACGGCTCGCCGGTCCGATCGCCAGCAGTGCGACACAGGCCATGATCAGAAGCCCCATCTTGAGGGCGCGCAGGCGGGCTTCCGTGTTGATGCGGACCGCCTCCTCGACCTGCTCGGGGCTCGCCGTCGTCGCCTGCATCACCGTCAGCAACCGATCGTTGCTGATGAACGTGATGTTGTCGAGATCGAGTTGGCTCTGCACCTCGACCGGCAGTCGTGGACTATCGGCCAGCCGGACGAAGATCATGCTGCTCAACAGGCCGACGAGCAGCGCCCCGGCCAGCGCGGTGCCGACACCGGCGGCGAGGTTCTGCGTCGTGCCGCGCAGAGCGCCCACGTCACCCGCCAATTCCTTCGGTGCGGCGGTGACCAGCACGTTGAAGACGAGCGTCACCAGCGCACCTTGGCCGATGCCGAAGGCGATCAGTCCGAACATGACGGGAACGGCGCTCCAGTCATTGCGGACGACGAAAGCCAGCCACAACAGAGCGGCGGTACACAGGGCGAAGCCGACTTGGCCGATGCGTCGCGGCGTCAGCGTCTTATACAGTCTGACCACCAGCATGGCGGTAAAAAATACCGTCAGATTGAAGGGCATCATCGCAATCGCCGTTTCCATCGGCGTCCGACCCTGAATGATCTGGATATAAAGCGGTACCGAGAAGTTGAGCATCGCCTCAAGCAAGACGACGGAAAACATGCAGAGGAGCGCCGCCCGCTCCCGATTGGACGTAATCACGCGCAGATCAAGGAGTGGCGTTTTGCCAGCGCTTTGCTGACGCCGGCTCCAGCGAATGAAAATCTGAAACAACACAATGCCGACAACGATCATGACCGGCGCCGGCGACAGGCCAAGCAGATCGAACGGCGCCCCCGGGCCGGCGACGCCGAGTCCCCAGCGGTTGAGGTTGTTGAAGCCGAAGCTGATGAGGATGACGGAGGTCGCAGCCAGCACGACGCCGATCAGGTCGATTCTGATCTCGGGCCGGCTCTCGGCCGGCTTCAGCTTGAAGCTGAGGAAGAACACGATCACGGCAACGACGATCAGCAGGCCGAACAGCGGCCGCCAGCCAACGAATGTGCCCAGCAGTCCGCCGATGAGGAACGCCGCCGCACTGGCACCGGCCCGCGCCGAGCCGAGCGCGCCGATGGCTGATGCCTGCTGCTGGCCATGATAGTGGTGGGCGATCAGGGCAACAAGAGAGGGCACGATCACCGCCGCGGCGAGGCCGGCGAGGAGCTGGGCGGAAATCATCACGCTTGCGGCGGGGCTGAAGGTCATCAGCGCCTGGGCAACGGCGAACAGCGCCACGACGGCACGAAAGACGATCACCGGCCCGAAGCGCTGGCACAGCTTGGCGCCAAGCATGACGAAGCCGGCCACCGCCAACGAATAGGCGACGATGCCGGTGCCGATGGTCGTCGGCGGGACCCCGAAACTCTCGATCATCCCCCCCATCGACACCGGCAGCGCCGCCACATTGAACGACATGATCGCCTGGCCCAGCGCGATCGCGATCATCGGGATCCAACTCTCGCGGGCTTCCGGCACGCCTGCCGCCGCCGTGCTCATTGATAGCCTCCTCATCTGTTCGCTTTTTGCGGGTGGGTGCCGCTCAGGATCCCGGCACCCTGCAGCTCTATTTTCAGTCGACGGGCGTCGAAACGAACAAGTCCATACCCAGGCGATGAGACAGGAATTTCGCGACTAGCTGCCCCTTGACGCTGTTTCCCGCGGCATCCAGCGGCGGCGCAAACGTGCCAAGGCCGCCCTTGCCCGGTGAAACGGTGACGATGCCGCCGCCGATCCCGCTCTTGCCCGGCAGCCCGATGTCATACAGCCAGTCGCCCGACGTTTCGTACAAACCGGCGGTCGCCATCATCGCCAGCGCGTAATGGCAGACGGCAGCATCAACCACGCGTTCCTTGGTGAGCGGATTGGTCCCGCCGTCAGCCAGCGCCGCCCCCATGACGGCCAAGTCCCTGGCGCTGACGTTCAGGGAGCACTGCCTCGTATAAAGATCCAGGGCTTCTGCCGGATCGCAGTAGACCCGGCCAAGCGAGTGCAGCAGCTGGACGATGCTGCGATTGCGGAAATTGGTTTCGGAGGCCGAAGCGTAGACCTCGTCGTTCATCGGCAATGTCCGCCCGGCGAACCGCGACAGGCCATCGTGAATGAACTGCCATCGGGCGTCGAGTGTGTCGCCCGGCACCAGACTGGACGTGGCGATGGCGCCGGCATTCACCATGGGGTTGGTCCGTCCGTCGGAACTGCGTTCGACGGCGGCGAGCGAGTTGAACGGCAGCCCGGTGCTGTTCGCGCCAATCTTCGCCCTGACCGCATCCCAACCGCTCGACTGGCAGACGAGCGCGAACACGAAGGGCTTGGAGACACTCATGATCGAGAACGGATGATCGGGGTTTCCCGCCGTGTAGACGTTACCGCTGGTGGCGACCACACAAATGCCGAACAGGTCGGCCGGCATCCGCGCCAGCGCGGGATAGATCTGCGACACCTGACCTTCGTCGTTCGCCTTGTATCGCTCGTAGGCCTCGTCGACCAGCGCGCGGACATCCTCCGGCTTCGGCAAGTGTCCCGTCGAGACATGGGTAAAGTCGGGTTCGCTGTCGACGGCAGATCGTAAGTCCATGCACTTGCCCCCTATTGCGAGCATAGCCACTTCAGAGACGTATTATATTCGACCCGACACATTTAGAATGGCGATCCACCCACAGCTGTATGCTGCAATCGCACAAAAAATACTGCACTTGCGAGGGTTTTTCATCATGGCGTTGTTACAATGACAATGCCCGCGACCGTAGCTTGCCCGCCAGAGGAAAGTCCAGCGCATTTTTTGATTGCGAAAGACCTCCTTTTTTTCTCCTCAATGTTTACAACAGCCGGTGACCGTGTCCACCAGGCCATCGCCGATCGAGCCGGTGTCATCCGCACCGACTGGCGCGACAGGTCTCCGCAAGGGGAAGCGACCGGCGACTCTTCGCCGTTCGGCCAGTAGACGTTATCGACGTCTGCTTCGCAGCGGGCTGCACGCTGCTCCGGGCGCTGGCGGTCGCCTTCGCCGACGGCTCGTCCTTCGCCGTGTCGGCTCGGCGCTAGACGCCCTCGGCGGCCTGGGCAGCCCGGCCGGCAGCTGTGTCTGGCATGTCGCGGGGCTGCGGCGCTCCGTCCGCGAGTGGGCGATGCGGCAGGGTTGGGGCGGGCGGCCCGTGCGCGTCGAGCAGGCGCAGGGGATCCTGGTGGCGGCGCTGGGGGTGTTGGCGGGGGGTGGTACGGGTATGGCGGACAGTGATTGTGCAGGGAGGGGCATCGGCAGGCGGAACCGCTTGCGCTGTCTGTACGGCGTGCGTACATTGTTGGCGTGGGTCTTGATCGAAGGGATGCCGCGATGCCGTTGACCGAACCATCTTCCGAGCGCAAG
>CAZBWP010000234.1:0-4334 GCA_964495295.1 uncultured Rhodospirillaceae bacterium
GCCTGTTCCGCGCCCCCTTCCCGGATCAGGTGATCGCCATGCTGAAGAAGCTCTCGACCTTCCCCGGCCTGAAAGGCCCCGTCGTCTGCGTGATCATGGACGGCATCGGCATCAACCCCAGCGAGGTGGGTAATGCCGTCTTCTCGGCCTACACGCCGACCCTGGACCGGCTGTTCAAGACCTATCCCAACATCGCCCTGAAGGCGCACGGCACCGCCGTCGGCATGCCCAGCGACGAGGACATGGGCAATTCCGAGGTGGGCCACAACGCGCTGGGCTCGGGGCAGGTCTACAACCAGGGGGCGTCGCTGGTGAGCGAGGCCATCGCGTCGGGCGAGATGTTCGACAAGCCGGCGTGGCGCGAGATCGTCGCCGCCGCCAAGGCGAGCGGCGGCGCGCTGCACTTCCTCGGCCTGTTCTCCGACGGCAACGTGCATTCGCACATCGACCACCTGAAGGCGATGATCAAGCGGGCCAAGGATGAGGGGGTGGGCCGCGTCCGCGTCCACATCCTGCTCGATGGCCGCGACGTGCCCGAGACCTCGGCCCTCGATTACGTGGAGCCGTTCGAGGCCTTCCTCGCCGAGGTCAACGGTGGCGGCTTCGATGCCCGCATCGCCAGCGGCGGCGGGCGGATGAACATCACCATGGACCGCTACGAGGCCAACTGGAGCATGGTGGAGAAGGGCTGGCACACCCACGTGCTCGGCGAGGGGCCACAGTTCGCCTCGGCCAGCGAAGCCATCAAGGCGCTGCGCGAGCAGTATCCGGGGACCATCGACCAGGATCTGCCGCCGTTCATCATCGCCGCGGATGGACCGCCGGTGGGCACCATCGAGGACGGCGACAGCGTCGTCTTCTTCAACTTCCGCGGCGACCGGGCGATCGAGATCTCCCTGGCGTTCGAGAAGGACGACTTCGACAAGTTCGACCGGGTGCGCCGGCCCGACGTGACCTACGCCGGCATGCTGGAATATGACGGCGACCTGCACATCCCGTCCCGCTACCTGGTGCCGCCGCCGTCGATCAGGCACACGCTCGGCGAATACCTGTGCGCCGAGGGGATCCGCTCGCTGGCCATCTCCGAGACCCAGAAGTATGGCCACGTCACCTACTTCTGGAACGGCAACCGCAGCGGCAAGATCAACGAGGCGTTGGAAGAATACATCGAGATTCCGTCCGACGTGGTGCCGTTCGAACAGCGGCCGTGGATGAAGTCCGCGGAGATCACCGACCGGCTGATCGCCGAGCTCAAGACCGGCAAGTACGACTTCGCGAGGGTCAATTATGCCAACGGCGACATGGTCGGCCACACCGGCATCTTCCAGGCGGCGCGCATCGCCGTGGAGTGCGTCGACTTGGCGTTGTCCCGCCTGTTGCCGGTGGTGGACGCGTTGGGCGGCGTCGTGCTGATCACCGCCGACCACGGCAATGCCGACGAGATGTTCGAGCTGGACAAGGCCGGCCAGCCGAAATTCAACGAACGGGGCACGGCCAAGGCGAAGACCAGCCACACCCTGCGCCCGGTGCCGTTCATCCTCTACGACAACCAGACGAACGGCAAACTGGACCTGATCCGCGGCAACGCCTACGGCCTCAGCAACGTCGCCGCGACGATCAGCAACCTGCTCGGCTACGAACCGGCGGAGATGTGGGATCCGAGCACGCTGGAGATCAAGGCGTAGCCGGCGGGGCGTTTCCGTCTGACGTTTTGCATGGCGTCGCGCGCGGCGCGATACCGACGGGCGACGGTTTCCTGACGTCGACCGGGGTCTCGCGTCGGCCGCGCGGGCCGTCAAACCCATTGACAGCCGCGGGGCTAATAGGTAGGACTCCTACTTATGAGCCCGTTCGATGCGTTATCCGACCCGCTTGAGCGCCGCCTCGCCGACGGCCTCGCCCGGCTCGCCGCGGTGTCGCGGCAGCTCGATTGGCAGGCTGCCGAGGTGGAAGGCCTGTCACCAACCCAGGCCGATATCCTCGCGTTCCTGGCGCGCCGCCCGAAGGGGGTCCGGCTGTCGGCGGCGGCGGCGCATGCGGGCGTACGCAGCGCCACCGCGAGCGATGCCATCGCCGCGCTCCACCGCAAGGGGCTTCTCAGGAAGCATGCCGACGCCGAGGACGGGCGCGCCGTTCGCCTGCGCGCGACGCCCGAGGGCGAGGCGCTGGTGCGGCGCTGGCCCACGACCTTCGAGCCGATCGTCAGCGGCCTTGACGCCGCCGAGCAGGAAACGCTGTTGCGCCTGGTGGTGAAGATGATCCGGAGCCTGCAGCGCCGCCACCTGATCGCGCCCCAGCGCACCTGCGTCACCTGCCGGCACTTCCGAGAGAACGTCGCGCCGGACCAGCGGGAGCGACATTTCTGCGCCTTCGTCGGTGCGCCGATGGCGGACCGGCATCTGCGCGTCGACTGCCCCGAACACGAACCTGCCGCCGCCTGACGGCGCGGCAACCGAGCTTCGGGCCACGATGGCCCGGAGGACGAAGCCCACGACACAGCTAGATAGGAGTCCTAACATGAAAGCGAACGCCACGTTCTACCATGCGGGTTGCCCGGTCTGCGTCGCCGCCGAACGACACGTCGCCGAGGCGCTGGACCCGGCCCGCTATGATGTCGAGATCGTTCACCTGGGCGAAACGAAGCAGCGGATCGCCGAAGCCGAGGCGGCGGGCGTGACGTCGGTCCCCGCCCTCGTGCTAGGCGGCGCGCCGTTTCACATCAACTTTGGCGCGTCCCTGGAGGCCCTGAAATGAAAACTCCCATCGGTGCGGCACTTGCCCTGACCATCGTCGGGCTGGCCGCTGCCGCGGGCCCGGCCCGCGCGCAAGACACGACGGCCGTCGGCATCTCGGCCGCCGCCGGCGACGGCAACGCCGCCTTCGACATCGTGCGGGCGAGAATCACCACGGAACGCAACGTGGCGGTCTTCCACATGGCCGTCTCTGGGGAGATCGGCACATCGAAACCGGCGGCGTCTGGAAAGCTCGCCGGGGCGGACGTGTTCTCCTACGTCTGGCCGACGACCATCGACCCGGCGGACGTGGGCTTCGATGCGGGTGCAGGCATCCTCGCCTTCGCGGTCACGTCCCATCCCGACTTCGACGACACGCCGCTGTTCGACGAGAACGGCGACGGGATCCTCGATAATGATGGGGACGTTTGGCACAGCCACTGGGTGGTGTTGGTTCCCGATGAAGCGTGCGGTCCGAACGGGCTCAAGGTCCGTGACATCCCCGACGGGGCGAAGCCGCGGCTGCCGAAGACTTGGCCGGGCCTGCCGATCCTCATTGACAGCCCCGGCTGGTCGCCGGTGATCGGCGCGACGAGCATTGAGGTGCGCGTACCGTTCGACGACATCGGTGTGGTCGAGACCGCCGGATTCGACGGCGTGACCGCCGGCCTGCGTGTCAACGAGAGCGTGCACGCACCGCTGCTCTGTGTCGTCGACGTGTTCGACGTGGCCTCGGGCGACCTCTCCCTGCCCGGTCGCGTCAACGAGTGAACCTGCCAGAGGGCGGCACGGACGGCCGCGCTCCGGCCGCCCGTGCCGTCCCGCCGGCAACGGCGTTCCCGCATCGATGCCAGTCTTCCGAGTATCGCGTCGCACTGCCTTCCGCTAGACTGAGATCGCTTGGCGATACGCTGGCAGGCCAGTCGGCGGTCAAAGGGGAGGTTTTGCGATGTCGATACAGCGAGGAACATCGGCCCGCAGCGGGCCAGCGGGTCGGCTTTGCCGTGCGATGATCGGCGCGGCCGTCGCCGTCACGATGGCCGGCGGGGCAGGCGCGCCGGCGGCCGCGCAGTCGGCGGGCACCGTTCCGCCAGCGCCGTTCGGCCTGGAGTCCCCGGCGGGATCCTGCGTCGTCTGTCACAGCCTGGAAGCCGGCGGGCCGTTTCGCGTCGCGCCGAACCTCTGGAGCATCGTTGGCGCCGAGAAGGCACGCGACCGGGAATGGTACGGCTACTCCATGGCGCTCAGGACGAAGGGCGGGGTCTGGACGGAGGACGAGTTGGATGCGTTCCTCAAGGACGCCGGCACGTTTGCTCCGGGCAGCACCAAGAGCATCCGACTCGCCGACGCCACCCAGCGACAAACCATCGTCGACTATCTGAAGACGCTGAAATAGCACCCGGTTCCACGCTCACGACTGCGCTCCCGCCGCCGTGAGCGTGGGTGATTTGCCCCGGGCTGATTACTTGCCGCCGCCGGCGCTCTCGAAGGCGTCCTGCGCCGCCTTGATGGCTGCGTCGTACGCTTCCTTCGCCCCGGCCTTGGCGGATTCGTAGACTTTCTCCGCCTCCTCGGCGACGCTGCCGCCCACCGACTTGGCGC
>CAZBWP010000235.1:0-2177 GCA_964495295.1 uncultured Rhodospirillaceae bacterium
TTGGACCTGATGCGCTGCACCGCCTGCGGCCACGTCCAGCTGCGCGACGTCGTCAGTCCCTTCGAGCTGTTTCAGCGCCATCGCTCGGCGATCGCCGGCGATCCGACCAATGCCGCCCGCGCCGGCGCCTTCGCCCGCGACCTGCTCGGCCGGCACCGGCTCGCGCCGGGCGCGCTGGTGCTCGAAATCGGGTCCAACGACGGCACGCTGCTGAAGGCGTTCGAGGCCGCCGGGTACCGCGTGCAGGGCGTCGAGCCGGCCGTCGACCTGGCGCGCACCGCCATCGCCGCCGACGTCCCGACGCATCCGGGGTTCTTCGGTCCCGGCATCGCCGATCGTCTCCAGGACGAGCACGGGCCGGCCGAGGTGGTCATCGCCTCCGGCGTGCTGGCCCATGTGGACGACCTGCGCGGCACCATCGAAAGCCTGAGCCGGCTGTTGGCGCGCGGCGGGCTGTTGGCGTTCGAGGTGCCCTACCTCGCCGACATCGTCGAGCGCGGCCTGATCGACGTCATCCGGCACGAGAACCTGGACTATCATGCCGTCCGCCTGCTCTCCGGGATCTTCCTCGCCTGCGATCTGGAACTGATCGCCGTCCAGCGGGTCAGCGCCCAGGGCGGCCGGCTCAGGGGCTACGCGCAGCATCTCGGCGGTCCGCACGCCGCCGACGGCACGGTCGCGGCATTTTGCGACCGCGAGCGCGACCTGGGATGCGACGGCGCCGCCGCGGTCAAGGCACTCCCCGGCCACGTGGATGCGCTCCGGCATGAGATCGGCGCCATGCTGGCAACGGCGCGCGCGGCCGGACAGCGCATCGCCGCCTGGGGCGCGCCGGCGCGGGCGACGACGCTGATGGCGGCGCTGGGGCTCGACGCCGAGACGCTCGACTTCGTCGTCGACGAGGCTGCGTGGAAGCACGGCCTGTTCACGCCCGGCGCGCAGGTGCCGATCGTTCCGCCCGAGGCGGTGGACGAGCGGCGGCCCGACTGGCTGGTGGTGTTCGCCTGGGACCGGGCCGACGCCGTGGTCGAGCGGTGCGCCGCTTTCCGCGAGCGCGGCGGCCGGTTGCTGGTGCCGCTGCCGACGCTCCGGGTGATCTGACGCCATGGGGCTGCTGACGCCGCAGACCACGCTGGCGGCGATCGTCGGGCTGGCGGTTGTCGTCGCGCTGGTGACCTGGGCCGCCACTTGGCTGGTGCTGCGGCTGTTGCGACGCTGGTCGGTGCTCGACCATCCCAACGACCGCAGCAGCCATGCCATCCCGACGCCGCGCGGCGGCGGCCTCGCCGTGGTGCCGGTGCTGGCCGCCACCTGGCTCGTCGCCGCGGCGCTGCTGCCCGTGGGCCGGGGCATGCCCCTGGCCGCGGCACTGGCGCTGGGCCTGGCCCTGCTGTCCTGGCGTGACGACATCAAGAGCCTGCCCATCGGCGTGCGCCTGGCGGGCCAGATTGCCGCCGTCGCCGTCATGCTGTGGTTGGCTCCGCCCGCCGCGCTGCTCTTCGGCGGACTGCTGCCGCCGCTCGCCGACCGGCTCGCCGCCGGCCTGCTGTGGCTGTGGTTCATCAATGCGTTCAACTTCATGGACGGCACCGACGGCATTGCCGGCGTGGAGACCGCGTCGATCGGCGTCGGCGTCGCCCTGGTCGCCGGCGTCGCCGGCCTCTATGTCCTGTTCCCGCTCGCCGGCCTGACGCTGGCGGGGGCCGCCATCGGCTTCCTCGTGTGGAACTGGCAGCCGGCGCGGCTCTTCCTCGGCGACGTCGGCAGCGTCCCCCTCGGCTTTCTGCTCGGCTGGCTGCTGTTGAGCCTCGCCGGCCACGGCGAGCCCGTCGCCGCGCTGATCCTGCCCGCCTATTTCCTCGCCGACGCCGGCATCACGCTCGGCCGGCGCATCGTTCGCGGCGAACGCTTCTGGCGGGCGCACCGGCAGCATTTCTACCAGCGCGCCGTCGCCCGGGGGATGAGCCATGCCAGCGTCGCCCGCCACGTGCTGGCCGTGAACGTGGTGCTCATCGGCCTCGCCGTCCTTGCGGCCGCCGGCCAAGGTGGACCGGCCCTGGGCGGCGCGGCGGTGGCGCTCACCGCACTTCTGATGCGCCTCGCCGGGCCCTGGCGGCGCCGGCCACTGGACGCGCCGGACGCTTCGCCGTAGGAAGGGTCGAGGGCGCCGCGACGGG
>CAZBWP010000235.1:2277-4285 GCA_964495295.1 uncultured Rhodospirillaceae bacterium
CCGCCGGGGACAGCCGCCGAGGACAGCCGCGCCGACCGTGACCAGCCGACCATGAGCATATCAGCCTTCCTGGGTGACCGACTCTCCATGCCGCGCCGCGGCCGGCTGGTGTTTCTGCACGACCTGGTGATGGCGGCGCTCTCGTTCGTGCTGGCGATGCTGCTCAGGGTCGGCGGCGACGTCTTCAGCTTCTTCGATCCGCTCACCCTGCCCCTGGCGACGCTGGCGTTCACCGCCATCGCCGGCTCCGTGTTCCTGCTCACCGACCTCTACCGCGGCGTCTGGCGCTATGCGTCCACCTCCGACATGATCGCGGTGACGCGCGCGGCGACGCTGACGATCCTCGTCTTCCTGCTCGTGCTGTTCACCTGGACGCGGCTGGAGCCGCTGCCCCGCTCGGTGCCGTTCATCAACTGGCTGGTGCTGATCGCGCTGCTCGCCGGCCCGCGCTTCTTCTACCGCCTCACCAAGGACCGGCGCATGGACCGGCGGCTCGAGGCCGAGGCCGGCCGCAAGATCCCGGTGCTGCTGGCCGGATCGGGCTCCGAGGCCGAACTGTTCATCCGCGGGCTGCGCGCCGAGCAGCAGCGCGTCTACACCATCGTCGGCATCGTCGCCGAGAAGGCCAAGCGGGTCGGCCAGCAGATCCACGGCGTGCCGATCCTCGGCACCCTCGCCGACCTGCCGCAGGTGGTGGCGGCGCTGAAGGACCGGGGTCAGCGGGTGGAACGCGTCATCCTGACCAAGGAGCGCGCCGACGGCGCGGCGGTGCGCCGGCTGTTCGACGATGCGACCGCCCTCGGCCTGACGCTGGCCCGGCTGCCGCGGCTCACCGATTTCCGCTCCGGCGCACCGGGCGGGTCATCGGGCGGCGGGGCGACGGCCGAGCCGGCCCGTCTCGACTCCCGCGCCGACTCCCGCGCCGATCCCCTGGCCGACGTGCGGCCGATCGCCATCGAGGACCTGCTCGGCCGGCCGCAGATGCCGCTCGATCGCGACGCCATGCGGGCGATGGTCGCCGGGCGGCGGGTCGCCGTCACCGGCGCCGGCGGCAGCATCGGCTCCGAACTGGTGCGCCAGGTCGCGGGCTTCGCGCCGGCCGAACTGGTGCTGATCGAGCAGTCGGAGTTCAACCTCTACACCATCGAGGCCGAGGTGCGCGCCGCCCATGCCGGCCTGCCCTGCCCGGCGGTCCTCGCCGACGTGCGCGATCGCCGGCGCATCGCCCGGCTGTTCGAGACCTGCCGCCCGGAGGTCGTCTTCCACGCGGCGGCGCTGAAGCACGTGCCGCTGGTCGAGCTCAACCCGTTCGAGGGCGTGGCCACCAACGTCGGCGGCACCGTCAACGTCGCCGACGCGGCCGTCGCCGCCGGCGCCGGCGCCGTCGTCGTCATCTCCACCGACAAGGCGATCAACCCGACCAGCGTCATGGGCGCGAGCAAGCGCATCGCCGAACGCTACTGCCAGGCGCTCGACCTGCGGGGCGCCGCGGCCGGCGGCACCCGCTTCGTCACCGTGCGCTTCGGCAACGTGCTCGGCTCCACCGGCTCCGTCGTGCCGCTGTTCCAGCGGCAGATCGCCGCCGGCGGTCCGGTGACCGTCACCCATCCGGAGATGCGGCGCTATTTCATGACCACCCGCGAGGCGGTCGAACTCGTCCTCCAGGCGGCGGCGCTGGGCCTCGGCGACGGCGCCTTCGGCGGCAAGGTCTTCGTCCTCGACATGGGCGAGCCGGTGCGCATCCTCGATCTGGCGCGGCAGATGATCCGGCTCTCGGGCCTGCGCCCCGACGCCGACATCGAGATCGCCTTCATCGGCCTGCGCCCCGGCGAAAAGCTCTTCGAGGAGCTGTTCCACGCCGGCGAGGACACGGTGCCGACCGACGTCGACGGCATCCTGCTCGCAGCCCCCATGGCCGGCGACGTCGACGCCCTCGCCCCGGACCTGGCCGCCCTGGCCGCCGCCTGCGCCGCCGCGGACGCGGCCGCCCTGTTCGGCGGCATCCGCC
>CAZBWP010000236.1:0-4247 GCA_964495295.1 uncultured Rhodospirillaceae bacterium
GCGCAAGCGGATGTCGCGCGGTTTGGCAGTTGCGCCAGCGCCGGATCTGCGCCACATCCGTCGAACGTGCTGCGCCCGGCAATCGGCACGATCTTCTCCGAGGACAGGACCGCCCCATGAAAGCCACCATCGTTCCGGTGACCCCGTTCCAACAAAACTGTTCGGTCATCTGGTGCGAACGGACCATGCTTGGCGCCATCGTCGACCCCGGTGGCGACCTGGACCGGATTATTGGTGCGGCGGAAGAGCAGGGCGTGACCGTCGAGAAGATCCTGATCACCCACGGCCATCTGGATCATGCCGGCGGCACGGCTGATCTCGCCGCGCGACTTGGCGTCCCGGTGGAAGGGCCGCACCCGGACGACCGATTCTGGATTGATGGCATGGAGCAACAGGCGCGGATGTTCGGCGTCGCCGGAGCCCGGCCGTTCACGCCGGATCGCTGGCTGGATGCCGGCGACTCGGTGACCGTGGGCGAGGTCACCCTGGACGTGCGCCTGTGCCCCGGCCACACGCCGGGCCACGTCATTTTTTTCGATCCGGCCTCGCGGCTCGCGCTGGTGGGCGACGTGTTGTTCCAGGGCTCGATCGGCCGTACCGATTTTCCCCGGGGCGATTTCGACACCCTGATCCGCTCCATCCGCGAACAGCTTTGGCCACTCGGCGACGATGTCACCTTCATCCCCGGCCACGGCCCAGTGTCCACCTTTGGCGCCGAGCGACGTTCCAACCCGTTCGTCGGCGACCGCGCTCTCGCCAGCCAGCGCTGACAAAGCCCTGCGCATGCCGCGACGCCGGCGTGCACGGAGCCGATGTGATGGAGATTACAGCCCGACACGTGCCGGGGTTGTAACGTCACTTCGCCCGACGTCGAGTATCTTGAGATCGCAGCCGCGGGTGTCGCGTTCGACGGCGGTCGACTGATTGAAGGAAACGCATCATGCCCGACCCCAAGGACGGCATAGACTTTCGTACCCTGGCTTTTTGGATCGTCTTGCTGTTGTGTGTCGAGGTGTTACTCATCGTCGCTGCCTGAATCCACGCCTCGCAGACCCTCGCTTTCCCCTCCATCGACCGACGTTGTCGCCACCTGCCCTTCTCAGCGGGGTTGCCGGAGAGGATTCGCTCGGATATCTGCCACGGGCGATGCCGTTTCTCTCTGGCCCGCCGCCATCGGCGCTGCGCCGGCGAGGCGCTGAACGGCGTCCGGCAGAAGGACGGAGCGGCCCATGCGCACAGGCGGCGCCTACGGTATTCTCATTCGGTTGCGACGGATCCTTGCGCTAATCTACCGGGGTCTCGACGTGACGTGGACGTTCCTGCGGGACGTCATCACGGCCTTGCATCCGGCCCGGTTCTGCGTCCTTGGGGTTCTTGCCGTCTCTGTCGTGTTGGCGGTCAATGACCAGGCTGGCGATGCCTTGATCGCGGTCGGCGAGGACGGCGTGACCGGCCGGCAGGCGGTGCTGCTGATGCTAGCCACCACCGCGTTCGCGATCCTCGTCTGGGCGTGGGCCCGACTCGGCGCCAATCTCCGCTTCGGTGTTGGGCGCTTGGCCAGCGAATGGCGGACTCTGGTCGACTACCGCCGGCGCTTTCCGGCACGCTCCCACGCACGGCGCCCGTTTCATCACGCCAAACGGCGGGTCCGCATGATCCTGGTCATCCGGACCCAGGCGCCGCGGGTCCTCGCGGCGCTCACCTTCGTCGCCGTCAGTCAGGGACTGCTTTTGGCGTCCGCAAGTGCCAACGAGGCGTTCGGCGATACGGCGGCAACGCTCAAGCGTCTTGCCCTGATCTGGCTGCCGGCGATCGCCGTGGCCACGCTGCTCGCGCTGATCCAGAGACGCGCCGTCAGCCGATTCCTGGCGCGGCGTCTGAAGGCAGTCGCCGCGGCACCCAACGTTGCCAACGCGCTGAACACTGCCCCGAGGGCGGCAGCCGGGGTCGCCCGGTCCGGAACGCTACCGCGCCGCCACTGGACGCTGCTGGTGATCGTTTCGGCGGCCTTGCTCGGCCTCGCCGTCGCGGCCGCTGCCGCACCGGTCGCCGTCGGCGATCGGCTGGGGTCGGTGGCGGTTTTCTTCCTGATCGCCGGGGGTCTGGTGACGGCGGGCAGCCTGCTCACGTTCCTTAGTCGACGGTCGGGACTGCCAGTGGTCGTCGCTGTGGCTTTCTTGATCGTCGTGCTGTCGGGGCTGCCGTCGCACCACGTTGTTCGGCTGGTCGAGTCGTCCGGCACGGCGGCCGATCCGATCATCGCACGGCCGGCAGCGGTTCCCATGGTCGAAACCTGGATGCGCGAGGTCGTGCAGTGCGATCGTGCACCCCATCAAGGACAGTTCGGCGACACGGTACCTCTGATCGTCGTCGCGACCGCCGGTGGCGGCAGTCGCGCCGCCTACTGGACCGTCTCTGTCCTCGGTCACCTGCGTGACCGCGTGCCGTCGGTCAGCGACCACATCCTCGCGATCAGCGGCGTCTCCGGCGGTGCCCTCGGGGCCGCGGTTTTCCGGGCACTGGAGACGGCATCCCGGAGCGACGCGTTCCACGGGTCGTTCGCCACCCACGGACAACGGATCATTGCCCACGACTTTCTGGCGCCAACGCTGGCGGCGCTGTTCACTCGGGACCTCGGACAGCGGTTGTTCCGTTTGCCGGTTCTCGACCGCGGCGCGGTCATCGAATCGGCCTGGGAGGCTGCGTGGCGAAACGTTCGCGGCGCGGAGGACGACCGCTTCGCCGGCCCCTTCCTGGATCTCTGGACTGGTGAAGGCGAGCCGCCCTGGCCTGCGCTCTTTCTCAACGGGACGGTGGTCGAGACCGGCGACCGAATCGTTGTCAGCAACCTGGACGTCGCCGCCTCGGGCGTGCGCGCGCTTGATGCGCTGGCCCTGCTCAACGCCGACGTGCCGGTCTCGACGGCGGTCAACAATAGCGCACGCTTCCCCTACGTCGGACCCGCAGCGCGATATGCGGTGCCAGGCACGGCACCCTACTTTACCGACTTGGGCCTCCGACCCGCGGGACACAGTGCCGCCGACCAGGAGCCCACGCGACGCCGTTTTGCGAGCCTGCACGTGGTCGATGGGGGCTACTTCGAGAACTTCGGCGCGACGACTGCGCTGGAGTTTCTCCGCGCGGTGCGGGCGACGACCGAGCGCTGCGCCCATCGGCGCATCGTGCCTGTTGTCATCGAAATCACCAGCGACCCCGCCGCTGAAGCGTCCTCGGACCCGGTATCGGCCCTCGGTGGTCTGGTCCCCCAGATCCGCGCCATTCCGGGAACGGCACTGGCAACCCGCAACGCCCATGGGCTCTTGGCGCTCGATGCGCTCCGCCGCTATGTTCTGGATGACGCTGGCGGCGAGTACCTGCGCTTTCGCATGTGTCCGGCGTCTGCGGGCACGACCGGCAACACCACGACACCGCCGCTGGGTTGGGTGCTGTCAAGAGCCGCCCAAGCGGCGATCGACAAGGACCTTGCCGAGGACCCGACCAATCCCCGGCCCAGCGACTGCAATGCGGCGGATCTTTGCCGGCTGCTCTGTCTGTTGAAGACGGCCGGGATCCAGCATTCCGTGTCCAAGCCTCTGGCAACGGGAGCCTGTCCCTGCCTGGCGGGGGATTGATCGGCGGGCCGCCGGTTCTTCGCCCCGCGCTGCGGCCCCCTTCCGTGGCTGCTCCATACCCTCCGCGTGTGAATATTGGAGTCCGACGCGCCAGCCTGGGTTCCGCGCGGGAGAGCAGATCGCTATGATCACCCCGTGTTAACACCCGGCTGCTAATCCATCGGTTCGGGCGATCGCGCGATCGCCGCCGGATTTCGTCCACGGTGACGAGCGGAGACGAACGTGCGATGAACCAGGTCGTTCGAGAGCCACTGACCGTTCGGCGTCTCGACGAGTCGCGCGAGGCAGCGTGGGATGCGTTCGTGGATGCCTGCCCGGAGGCGACGTTCTTCCATCGCGCCGGTTGGCGGCGCGTCATCGGTGACACCCTTGGCCATCCCTGCCACTTTTTCATGGCCGAGTCTGCCGGTACCGTCCGGGGCGTTCTGCCGCTTGTTCACGTGAAGAGCGCGTTCTTCGGCAATTCTCTGATTTCAAATGCTTTTTGTGTCTACGGTGGGCCCGCGTGCGCCGATCGCCCTGCCCGGGACGCCCTTGACGCCGCAGCACTCGATCTCGGGCGGACGCTCGGCGTCGATCACCTGGAGTACCGGCTGATCGATCGCCAGCATCCCG
>CAZBWP010000237.1:0-4237 GCA_964495295.1 uncultured Rhodospirillaceae bacterium
GGCGTCTACGCGGTGCGCGTCGGCGACGTCACCATCCGGCCAGAGACCGTCCATAACGAATACCGCCAGGAGGTCGAACGCCTGCGCCGCCGCGGCGTCGACGTGGACCCCGACCAGGCCCGTGAACTGGGCCTGCCGCAGTCCGTCCTCGGCCGGATCATCGGCCGGGCGGTGGTGGACGCCGAGGCGGAGCGCCTGGGGCTCACCGCCACCGACGAGCGGTTGCGCCGACGCATCATCGAGGACCCGGTGTTCCGCGGCGCCGGCAACGCCTTCGACCGGCAGATCTACACCGAGATCCTGCGCCGCATCGGCATGAGCGAGCGCGCCTATGAAGAGCAGATGCGCGCCGACATCGCCCGCGCCCAGTATCTCGAGGCGGTGCAGGCGGGCGTCGTCGTGCCGCGGACCATGGCCGAAGCCTTGTATCGCGTGGTCGCCGAGCAGCGGACCGCGCGGGTGCTGGCGTTCACCGCCGACAGCGTCGCTGCGCCCGCGGCCCCCGACGAGGCGGCGCTGCGCGCCTGGTACACGGCGCACCCCGAGGACTACACCCTGCCCGAGATGCGGACGGTCAGCGCCGTCGTGCTGCGCGGCGGCCGGCTGGCCGAGGCGATCCCGGTCAGCGACGCCGAGATCGCCGCCGCCTACGATCAGGACATCGAGCGGTTCACCGGCACCGAGCGGCGCCGCATCCGCCAGATGATCATCGCCGACGAGGCGACGGCGCGGCGGGCGCATGCGCGACTGCTGACCGGCGACGATTTCGCCACCGTGGCCGGCGAGGAGGCGGGGCTGCCGCCCGACGGCCTCGACCTCGGCGCGGTGCGCCGCGAGGCGCTGCTGCCGGAGGTGGGCGCGGTGGCCTTCGCGCTCGAGGTGGGCGCCATCAGCGAACCGGTGCAAAGCCTGCTCGGCTGGCACATCGTCACCGTCGACGACATCGCCCCCGGCGAGATCCAGCCGCTCTCGGCGGTGCGCGAGCAGGTTCGCGCCATGGTCGCCGAGGAGAAGGCCGTGGCGGAGGTGGTCGCCATCGCCAACGCTCTCGACGATGCGCTGGGCGGCGGCGCCAGCCTGGACGCCGCGGCGGCCGCGCTCGCGGTCCCCGTCGAGCGCTTCGGCCCGTTCGACGAGGCCGGTCGCGGCCCCGATGGAACACCCCTCGCCGGACTGCCGGATGCCATCGTCGCCACCGCGTTCAGGACCGAGCAGGGGGCGGACAGCCTGCTCACCGAGTTGCCGGACGGCGGGGCGTTCGTGTTGCGGGTCGACACGGTGACGCCGGCGACGCTGCGCCCGTTCGAGGACGTGCGCGGGGCGGTGGCCGAGGCGGTGGTCGCCGATCAGCGGCTGAGCGCGGCGGAGGCCGAGGCCGAGGCCCTGCTGCAACGCCGCACCGCCGACAGCGACCTGGCGGCGCTCGCCGCCGAACAGGGGCGCTCGATCATCACGACCGAACCGTTCCGCCGCGACGGCTCGGGCGCCGGCACGTCGCTGCCGCCGGAGCTGGTGTCGGCGCTGTTCGCCGCCAAGCCGAACGCACCGGTGAAGGTCATCGCCGGCGACACGGTCTGGCTCGGCGAGGTCACCCAGGTGATCGAGGCCGACCCGCAGGCGGATCCCATGGGCCTCGCCGCGATCTCGGGCTCGCTCACCGAAACGCTCGGCGGCGAGGTCCTCGACCAGCTGATCACGGCATTGCAGCGGCGCCACCCGGTGTCGGTCAACCAGCAAGTCCTCGACCAGATCTTCTGAGCCGGGACCTGCCGTTCGTGGACGTCAACCCGGGCTTCGAGACATTCCAGGCCAGCTACGACGCCGGCCGGCCGCAGGTGGTCTGGACGACGCTGGTCGCCGATCTGGAAACGCCCGTCTCGGCGATGCTCAAGCTGGCCGACGGCCGGCCCAACAGCTTTCTCCTGGAATCAGTGGAGGGCGGCGCGATCCGCGGCCGCTACTCGTTCATCGGCCTGAAGCCGGACCTGATCTGGCGCTGCTTCGGCAACCGCGCCGAGATCAACCGCGAGGCCCGCTTCGGCGATGCGTTCCAGCCGTGCCCGGTGGGCGCGCGGGCCGGCACGCTGGCGTCGCTGCGCGCCGTCGTCGCCGAGAGCCGCATCGACCTGCCGCCCGGGCTGCCGCCCATGGCCGCCGGCTTGGTCGGCTACATGGGCTACGACATGGTCCGCCTGGTCGAGCGCCTGCCCGACGGCAACCCCGACACCCTCGGGGTGCCCGATGGCCTACTGCTGCGGCCGACCATCATCGCCGTCTTCGATGCCATCAAGGACACGGTGACCGTGGTGACGCCGGCCTGGCCCGACCCGGAGATGACCGCCCGCGCCGCCTTCGACCAGGCGCGGAAGCGCCTGGCCGACGTGGTCTCCGACTTCGGCCGCTCGCTGCCCCACCGCCGCGCCGCCCCCGGCGAGGCCGCCCCGCTGCCGGCGCCGGTGTCCAACCGCTCGCGCGCCGACTATCACCGGATGGTCGAGCAGGCGAAGCAGTACATCTTCGCCGGCGACATCTTCCAGGTGGTGCCGTCGCAACGGCTCAGCGTGCCGTTCAAGGCGCCGCCGTTCTCGTTCTACCGGGCACTGCGGCGGCTCAATCCGTCGCCGTTCCTGTTCTTTCTCGACTTCGGCGCGTTCACCGTGGTCGGCTCGTCGCCGGAGATCATGGTGCGGGTGCGCGACGGCACGGTGACCATCCGGCCGATCGCCGGCACCCGGCCGCGCGGCGCGACGCCGGCCGAGGACAAGGATCTGGCCGCCGATCTGCTCGCCGACCCGAAGGAGCGGGCCGAGCACCTGATGCTGCTCGACCTCGGGCGCAACGACGTCGGCCGTGTCGCCTGCGTCGGCTCGGTGAAGGTCACCGAGAAGATGATCATCGAGCACTACTCCCACGTCATGCACATCGTCTCCAACGTGGAGGGGGCGCTGGATCCCCGGTTCGACGCGGTGGACGCGCTGTTCGCCGGCTTTCCCGCCGGCACCGTCTCCGGCGCGCCGAAGGTGCGGGCGATGGAGATCATCGACGAACTGGAGCCGGAGCGGCGCGGCATCTATGGCGGGTGCATCGGCTATCTCGGCGCCGACGGGCAGATGGACACCTGCATCGCGCTGCGCACCGCGGTGCTCAAGGACGGCGTGCTCTATATCCAGGCGGGCGGCGGCGTTGTCGCCGACTCAGACCCCGAGACCGAATACCAGGAGACCCTCAACAAGGCCCGCGCCCTGCTCCGCGCCGCCGAGGACGCGGTCGCCTTCGCGGCGGGAGAGTAGCCGGGGGCAAGCTGGGTCGGAAGCATCGGCAGAGGGGGGATCGGCCGCCCGAGATCCGGGCTCCCGATCCCCCCATGGCGCGGCCGCGGCCGCGGGCCGGTTGGTTGGGTCAGCGCCGGCGGGTGGCGCAGCCGAGGGCGAACAGGCCGGCACCGAGCAGGCCGATGGTCAGCGGCGCCGGCACGGCGAAAATCTCCAGGCGAGAGTTGAAGGTCATCGTGTCGCCGCCGCCCGGGCCGACGAAACCGATGGTATGGCTCATGGTCGCGCAGGCGGGGGCATAGGGGGCGACGCTGCAGTTGATGGTCGTCATCGCCGAGAAGACCGCACCCGCGCCGGCGACGCCGTCGATGGTCTCCCCCGGATTGATGTCGAGCGCCGGGACGAAGTTGCCGTTGATGTCATAGGCGGCGACGGTCGGGTTGCCGGCAATGGGCGAATAGGTGCACCCGGCGCCGCCCGCCGAGCCGCCGGCACCGTCGGCATCCGTGCAGGTGGCGACGATGGAGGACATGAGGTCCGCCGGGCCGGTGATCGTCGGCAAGATGGCCAAGCCGAACACCGACAGCGCGAAGATGCTGGGCGCGCCGAAATCGGTGACCGCGAACGCCACCGTCGATATGGGATCGAGAACGTTGGAGAAGGTCAGGCCGGTGACCGTATTGCCGGCGAACTCGAACACCTGGTCCACTTGGCCGACCAGGGTGGTCTGCGGCTTGTCGCCGGAAGCGGCGTTCAGGGGAGCCGGGACATTCCCGTTGACGATACCATTGCCGTTGTCTTCCTCCTGCAAGCGGACTTCGCCCTCGAAGGTTTGCGACTCGTTGCCCTCGAAAATCGTCAGCTCATAGGTGATGGTGACGGCCGCGGCCGGTGAGGCCGCCAGCATGCCCAGCGCCGTCCCCCCAAGGAGCAGTAATTTGAGTGTTTTCACCTGATCGTTCCTT
>CAZBWP010000238.1:0-4230 GCA_964495295.1 uncultured Rhodospirillaceae bacterium
CCGCCGCGCCAAGCGCGGTCCCGCCGAAGCCCGCCGCGCCAAGCGCGGCCGAGGCTGCTGCCAAACCGGCCGCGAAGCCGGCGCCGCTGCCGCCGCTCGCGCGCGCCGACGAGGTTGCCGCCGTGGTCGCGGCCGACCACATGGACCCGTTTGGCTTCCTCGGCATGCACGCGCTCACCGATGACGCCGTCGTCGTCCGCGTCTTTCTGCCGCGGGCGACGGCCGTTGCGGTGGTGGATGGTGAGACCGGACGCATCGCCGGCACCCTGGAGCGGGTCCACGAGGCCGGCCTGTTCGTCGGCGCCATTCGCGGCCGGTCGGCGCCCTTCGCCTATCGGCTTCGCGTCGACTCTGGCGATCGGCAGGTCGAGCAGGAGGATCCATACCGCTTCCCGACGATCATCGGCCAGGTCGACGAGCATCTGCTCGGCGAGGGCAAGCACCTGCGCAGTTTTGATGTCCTCGGTGCTCGGGTCATGCAGGTCGCCGGCGTCGTCGGGGTCGCGTTCGCCGTCTGGGCGCCGGACGCGGCGCGGGTCGCCGTCCTCGGTGATTTCAACGGCTGGGACGGCCGCTGCCACGGCATGCGTCGGCATCACGCCAGCGGCCTGTGGGACATCTTCCTGCCGGGCGTCGCGGCGGGCGGACCTTACAAGTATGAGATCAAGACCGCGCCCGGCGCGCAGCCGCTGGAGCGGCCGGATCCGTGCGCCTTCCAGGCCGAGCGCTGGCCGGGAACGGCGTCGGTGGTCGCCACCAAGGGTGGTTTTCGCTGGACGGATGCCGAGTGGGTGCGGCAGCGGGCGGTCCGCGCCGGGCTCGATCGGCCCATGTCGATCTACGAGGTTCATCTCGGCTCGTGGCGTCGTGTGCCGGAGGAGGACAGCCGCTGGCTCACCTATCGGGAGTTGGCCGAGACGCTGCCCGCCTACGTCGCCGACATGGGCTTCACCCATGTGGAGCTGATGCCGGTGGCCGAGTACGACCATGACGGCTCCTGGGGCTACGCCCCGCATGCCCCCTACGCGCCCACCGGCCGGTTCGGTGGCCCCGATGATCTGCGGCTGTTGATCGACCGGCTGCACGCCGTCGGCGTCGGCGTCATTCTCGACTGGGTGCCGACGCAGTTCGCCGATGCCCCCGGCAGCTTCGGCAACTTCGATGGCAAGCCGCTTTACGAGCATCCCGATCCGCGGCAGCAGCGGCACGCCCGATCACAGCTCTATATCTACGACTACGGCCGGCCGCAGGTCGCCAACTACCTGATCGCCAACGCGCTCTACTGGATCGACCAGTTCCACGTCGACGGTCTCCGGATCGGCAATCTCGCCCCGATCCTCTATCTCGACTACGACCGCGGACCGGGCGAGTGGGCGCACAACCGGTTCGGCGGTCACGAGAACCTGGAGGCGATCGACTTTCTGCGCCGCTTCAACGACATCGTGCACACCGAGTATCCGGGCGTTGTCACCATTGCCGACGAGATGTCCGAGTGGCCGATGGTCTCGCGGCCGACGCTGCTCGGCGGACTGGGCTTCACCTACAAGTGGAACCATCGGCTGCTGGGCGACATTTTCCGCTATTTCGGGCGGCAGCCGATCCATCGCAAATACTATCACGATGAACTGACCCACGCGCCGTCCTACGTGTTTGCGGAACATCACGTCACGCCGCTGTCCCACGATCTGATCGTGCAGGGGCGGGGGCCGCTGATCTCCCGCATGCCGGGCAGCTGGTGGGACCGGTTCGCGCACCTGCGTCTGCTGTATGCCTACCTGTTCGCGCAGCCCGGCAAGAAGCTGATGTTCATGGGCGACGAACTGGCGCAGTGGCGCGAATGGAACCACGACATGAGCCTCGACTGGCACCATCAGGACGATGCCATGCACCGTGGCGTGCAAAACCTGGTGCGTGATCTGAACGCGCTCTACACGTCGGAGTCGGCGCTCCACCGCCTCGACTGCGATGCCGCGGGGTTCGAGTGGATCGATGCCAATGACACGGATCAGAGCGTCCTGTCGTTCCTCCGCTTCGATCGCGAGGGCGGGCGCATGGCGGCGATCGTCTGCAACTTCACCCCGGTGGTGCGCCGTGGCTATCGTGTCGGCGTACCGGCGGGCGGACGATGGATCGAAGCCCTGAACACCGACGCCGAGAGCTACGGCGGCAGCAACGTCGGCAACGACGGCGGTGTCGACGCCTGGGAGGAGGGCATGCACGGCCGGCCGTTCTCGCTCAGCCTGACGCTGCCGCCCTATTCGGCCGTGGTGATGGTCGGCAGCGCGCCGCCGCCGGCTTGAGGGATGCCGCGAACGGGGGACGGGGGACGCCGACCGATTGGGCCGAGCCGCCGGGAGGTATTTTCCGGCTGCTCCGGCGCCAGAAATCTGTAGACTGGGGGAGCGTCGTCGGTCGAAATCCGCTCCACGGCAGAACGAAGATGACCGCCGGCATGGGAGACTACCGCCGCTGAACGCCCGCGAGGCCCATGGAGGGACCGCCGTGCATGAGATGTCGCTCTGTGAGAGCGTCGTCCGGATTTTGCGGAAGGAGGCCCGCCAACACAGCTTTCGCCGGGTCAAGGTGGTGCAGTTGCAGGTCGGCGCGCTGTCCTGCGTGATGCCCGAGGCCCTGGAGTTCTGTTTTCGGGCGGTGTCGCTGGGCACGTTGGCGGAGAACGCGCGGCTTGATCTGGTGCGGGTGCCCGGGACGGCTTGGTGCATGTCCTGCGGCGAAACGGTGGAGGTCACCGAGCGTTATGACGCCTGTCCGCAGTGTGGCGGCTACGAATTGCAGGTGACCGGCGGCGACGAGCTGCGGATCACCGAACTGGAGGTGGAGTGATGTGTACGGTTTGCGGCTGCGACCAGCCCGACAGGACCCCGAACGGCGCCGACACGCACGCCGACGATCATCCGTCCCGGCCGCACCGCCACGATCGCCACGGCCATCACCATCACGATCATGACCATCACCATCACCATGACCACCACCATGACCACCACCACGACCACCACCATGACCACGAGCCCCACGACCACGCCCCCGAGGCGGAGGCCCTCGATTTCGGGTCCGGTCTCGCCGGCGTGCACGTACCGGGGCTGAGCCAGACGCGCATCATCCAGATCGAGCGGGACATCCTCGGTGAGAACGACCGCCACGCCGCCGCCAATCGGGCGCGGCTCGCCGCCGAGAATGTCCTGGCCCTCAACCTGATGAGCGGACCGGGGTCCGGCAAGACGACGCTGCTGGTCAAGACGGTCCAGCATTTCCTGCCCGTCGCACCCGTCGCCGTGATCGAGGGCGATCAGCAGACCCAGTTCGATGCCGAGCGCGTCCGCGCCACCGGTGCGCCGGCGATCCAGGTCAACACCGGCAAGGGCTGTCATCTCGACGCCCACATGGTCGGCCACGCGCTCGTCGACCTGCCATCGGCCTCGGGCGGCCTCCTGTTCATCGAGAACGTCGGCAACCTTGTCTGCCCGGCGGCCTTCGACCTGGGCGAGGCGGCACGCGTCGTCATGCTGTCGGTGACCGAGGGCGACGACAAGCCGCTCAAGTACCCCGACATGTTCCATCGGGCCGATCTGGTGCTGTTGACGAAGGTCGATCTCCTGCCCTACGTGCCGTTCGATATCGACCGCTGCCGCGCCTTCGCCCGGCGCATCAATCCGACGGCGGAGTGGCTTGAGGTTTCGGCGCTCACCGGCGCCGGTCTCGACGCCTGGTTCGCGTGGATCGACCGGCGCCGCGCCCAGGCCGCGTCGCTGGCGGTGACCCCCGGAGCCGTGACCCCCGGAGCGGTGACCCCCGGAGCGGCGACCGCCTGACCATGGACCTGCCGCTCGTCTCCGGCGCGGTCGATGCGGCCGCCGAGGTGTTCGTCCTGCCGCGCCCGGTCGAGCCGGTGCTGGCCGTCGGCGCGTTCCTGAAGAACACCGTCTGTCTCGCCCGTGGCGAAGAGGCATTCCTGTCGGCCGACAACGGCAACCTGGAGACGGCGGCGGCGATCCTGGCGTTCGAGGCGGCGGCCGGGCGCCTCTGCGCCGAGGTGCGGCCGTCGGTGATCGCGCACGACCTGCATCCCGATTTCCCGAGCACCCGCTACGCCGAGGCGCTGGCCATGTCGCTTGGCGTCGCCGCGGTCGGCGTCCAGCATCATCACGCCCATGTCGCCGCGGTCATGGCCGAGCACGGATTGGCCGAGCCGGTTCTGGGGCTTGCCCTCGA
>CAZBWP010000239.1:0-4227 GCA_964495295.1 uncultured Rhodospirillaceae bacterium
TTGTCGAAGTTGATCCGATGACGGACCTCCTTCGGATCGGTGAAGTTGATGGAGTTGACCTTGAGCAGGGCGAAGTACCGCTCGCCATCCTTGGGCGACCGGATTTCCCCTTCGACCGTGTCACCGGTGCGCAGGCCGAAGCGCCGGATCTGGCTCGGTGAGACATAAATGTCGTCGGGGCCCGGCAGATAGTTGGCCTCCGGCGACCGCAGGAAGCCGAAACCGTCCTGCAGGATCTCGAGAACGCCATCACCAAAGATCGCCACCTCGTTCTCGGCGAGTTGCTTCAGGATCGCGAACATCATTTCCTGCTTGCGCAAGGAACTGGCATTCTCGATCTGCAACTCCTCCGCATAGGTGAGGAGATCGGCAGGTGATTTCGTTTTCAGCTCTTTAAGATTCATGGCGACATCCCGTGGATGACGAAAACCGGACCGATGACGTTGAAGCTCTAGAAGCAGGGAAGAAGCACGCCGTCGCCCCGGAAAAGGGGTGCGTTGGACTGTCCAGCCCGCACGGCAGATGCCGCTCGATTCAGTTGAATTCTGGTGAATGCGGGACTGGAAATCGTCAGGTGCCCGAAGGACCTTGTCAGCATGGCCCATCAGGCGCCGGGCTGTCAAACGAAAGGTTTGCGGAAACGCGCCTGCTAAAACGGTTTCAGGATCACGAGAATGACAATGCCGATCAAGAGCACGGTGGGCACCTCGTTGACCACACGGTAGAAGACCTCCGAATGGGTGTTGCGGTCTTCAGCGAAGGCGCGGCGCCACTTTGCCAAGAGCATGTGAAACCAGACCATGCCGGCGATCAGCGTCAGCTTCGCATGCATCCAACCGGCCACCCAGGCGTCGATCTGCCAGATCAGCCAGAAGCCGGTGACGATGGTGATCACCATCGCCGGATTCATGATCAGTCGCAGCAGCTTTCGTTCCATCTCCTTGAAGGTCTCCGAAGCGTCGGAGCCCGCCGCCTTCCGCGTATGATAGACGTACAGCCTCGGCAGATAGAACAGACCGGCCATCCAGGCGATGACGAAGATGATGTGGATCACCTTCATCCACTCGTAGCCGATCAGAAACACGATGGAGTCCATTGCGGGGAGTCCCTATGGCGAAATGCCGTCCATCAACCGCGGCAGGGGCACTGCTGTCGATCCGTCGGGCAGAGGCGGTGTCCGCCCTGCGGCGCCGTCTCCGGCGGTCTGCCTAACGCATCCGTCACCAGATCGGCAAGCCCCGCGACGAATGCGGCCGCGGTGCCGACCGCGGGCACGCGGACGTAGCCCGGGACACCCGCTTGGCGCGCCCGTTCGGCGTATTCGATGTCGAGCTCCACAAGGGTCTCCGAGTGCTCCGAGACGAAGGCGATCGGCACCACGACCACCGGCACGCCATCGCGACCGGCCCGATCGATCTCGTTCTCCGTGGCCGGGCCGATCCATTTCAGCGGACCGACGCGGCTCTGGTAGCAGACCACGTGATCGAGATCGGCAATGCCCATGGCCTGGACGACGGCCGCGGCCGTGCGTTCCACCTGCCACTGGTAGGGATCGCCCCGCTCGATCACCCGTTCGGGCAAGCCGTGCGCCGAGAACAGCACCCGCGGCGCTCCATGCTCTCGCGCCTTGTCCAGTGCCGCCCGGATGAGTTCGACATAGGCCGCCACCAGTCCCGGCTCGGTCGGATAGCAGCAGACGGTGCGAGTTCGTGCGGTGATCCCGGCCGCCGCCGCCGCCCGCCGCCAGTCCTGCAGCGAAGACCCCGTGGTGGTGGTCGAGTACTGGGGATAGAGCGGCACCAGCACGATCTCGTCGGGCCCATATGCCGCCACCTCACGGGCCACGGCGGCGCTCATGGGATGCCAGTAGCGCATGCAGACGAACACCCGGGCGTCCATGCGCCGCTCGCCGAGCGCGCCTTGCAACGCGCGTGCCTGCTCCTCTGTCAACGCCAGCAGCGGCGACCTGCCGCCGAGGTGCCCGTAGATTTCGCGTGCCACCGGCGCCCGTCGCCTGGAAATCAGCTGTGCCAGGACCCAGCGCATGGGCTGCGGCAGGCCGATGATCGCGGCGTCATTGAACAGGTTGAACAGGAACGGCTGCACCGCCGCCGGCTGATCCGGACCCCCGAGATTGAAGACGATCACCGCGATCCTGCCGCTCATTGGGGCACCACCGCCGATGGTGCGCGCAGCCGCTCCATGAGGTCCGCCACGTGTTCGGGCGGCGTTTGCGGCAGCACGCCGTGTCCGAGATTGAAGACGAAGCGGCCGGACGAGAGTTTGCGCACGATGCGTTCGATCGCCTCGTGCATGGCTTGGCCGCCGGTGACCAGCAGCAGGTTGTCGAGATTGCCCTGCACCAGCGCCCGACCCTGGAGGGTCTCGCGCGCCCAGTCCAGCGGCACGCCGGCATCCAGGCCGACCCCGTCGACGCCCGTCGCGTCGACGTACTCCGCGTACAACGCGCCGGCGCCCCGCGGGAAGCCGATGATCGGCACTTCGGGATGTGCCGCCCGCACGCGCCCGACGATCTCCGCGGTCGGCGCGATCACCCAGCGACGAAACTGCTCTTCGGCGAGCACGCCGGCCCAGGTGTCGAACAGCTGCACCACGTCGGCGCCGCTGTCGATCTGCCGGATCAGATGGTGGGTCGTGGCATCGACGAGCACGCGGATCAGATCGCCAAACATCGCCGGCGCCGCATAGGCCATCGCCCGCACGGTTTCGCTTTCGCCGCCGCCGCGCCCCTGCACCATGTACAGCGCCACGGTCCAGGGCGCCCCGGCGAAGCCGATGAGTGCCACCTCCGGTGCCAGCGAAGCCTTGAGCATGCGCACCGACTGGAACACCGGCGCCAGCCGCGCCTCGAAGGCGTCGACGGAGAACGCCGGCACGTCCTCGGCGCGCCGCACCGGGTCGAGGACGGGACCGGTTCCTTCGACGAAGCGCACCGAGCGTCCGAGCCCGTCCGGCACCACCAGGATGTCGCTGAACAGGATCGCCGCATCCAGTCCGAAGCGCCGCAGCGGCTGCAAGGCCGCCTCGACCGTCAAGGCCGGGGTGTAGCAGAATGTCAGGAAATCCCGGACGTCCGCCCGCAACGCTCGATATTCCGGCAGGTACCGGCCGGCCTGGCGCATCAGCCAGACCGGCGGACGAGCCGGGTCCGGCGATCTAAACGCCTGCAGCAATGGTTTGTCCGTCAAGACCTCATGCTCATCGTCCGTTGCGTGCGCTCGCCTACTCTTACAGTTCAAAGAATCTATAAAAAAGGCTTGAGGATGTAGTGGTGGTGGGGAAAACGGGGATTGATATTCACCCCCAGCCCATCCACCAAAGCGATAGAGCGACTCGTCGCCATCACGGCCCGTGGGTGGAACCTGGGATGAACTGTGGATAGCTCTCGTAAGCCATTGTCATGACGGACCGTTCGGTTCATTTTCCCGATCCGTGAAAGATCGGGGCAACAGCTTCCGTCCGACGACAATGCCCGTTATCCACAGGTGACCCGAGTTTTCTGTACACAGCATGCCAACGGCGGGAGATCTGGACCACGAACGCGAATGGTTTTCAGCCAGCGCCGGCAACGCGCGGGTTACACCCGCAGTCGCTCTTCTTGTCCACCGGGTTGTCCACAACGGACACCGATCCGTCACCGCCTCTTTACGGAAAAAAAGCTCCCATGGATCCCGGCAGAAAACCGAAAAATTCTGAAACGCCCATCGTTCTCGCCTCGGCCAGTGAAACGCGGCGTCGCATGCTGGCATCGGCCGGGATCATGGTCGAGTGTGTTCCGCCGCGTCTCGACGAGGCCGCGATCAAGCGACAGGCCATGGCTTTGGGTCTGGATGCGGCGGCGATCGCCGAGCGGTTGGCCGAGGCGAAAGCGCTCGCTGGCGCGGCGTGCCGGCCCGCTGCTCTGGTCATCGGTGCCGACCAGGTGCTGGAATGCGACGGCCGTCTGTTCGACAAGCCGCCGGATCGCCGCGGCGCCGCGGCAACGCTGCACGTGTTGCGCGGCCGCACCCACCACCTGATCAGCGCGGTGGCCGTTGCCATGGATGGTGCGGTGCGGTGGCGGTGCGTCGACCGGGCGGTGTTGACGATGCGCACCTTTTCCGACGACTTTCTCGACCGCTATCTCGACATGGCCGGTGATGGTGCGTTGGCGTCGGTCGGTGCCTACCAACTGGAAGGGCCGGGGGTTCAGTTGTTCAGCCGGGT
>CAZBWP010000240.1:0-4186 GCA_964495295.1 uncultured Rhodospirillaceae bacterium
GCGAGGTCGAGGCGCTGGTGGACGCCGAAGCGGTGCTGTTCGTCGATCACCGCGAACCCCAGGTCAGCGAACGCCACCGCCTCCTGGAACAGGGCATGGGTGCCGACGACGAGGCGCAGGCGGCCGTCGGCCAGGCGCTCCAGGATGCGCTGCCGGGCCTTGCCCTTGTCGCGCCCAGTCAGCAGCCCGACCTCGATGTCGGCGTGGGCGGCCAGCGGCGCGATCGTCGCCAGGTGCTGGCGGGCGAGGATTTCGGTCGGGGCCATCAGCGCCGCCTGGGCGCCCGCTTCGATGGCCGCCAGCATGGCGAGCAGCGCGACGATCGTCTTGCCGCTGCCCACGTCGCCCTGCAGCAGCCGCAGCATCCGCCCGTCGCCGGCCATGTCGGCGACGATGTCGGCGAGCGCCCGGCTCTGTGCGCCGGTGAGCGCGAAGGGCAGGGCGGCGAGCACCCGCTGACGAAGCCGCCCGTCGCCCGCCAGCCGCCGACCCGGCAGCCTGCGGATGTTGCGGCGGACCAGGGCCAGGGCCAGCTGATTGGCCAGCAGCTCGTCATAGGCGAGGCGGGCGCGCGCCGGCGCCGTCGGCGCCAGGTCGTCGGCGCTCTCGGGGGCGTGCACCACGTGCAGCGCCGCCCGCCAGGAAGGCCAGCCGCGCCGCTGTTGCAGGGCCGGATCCTGCCATTCCGCAAGGTCCGGAGTCCGCTCGAGGGCGGCGCGGATCAGCCGGGTCAGCACCTTCGGCGACAAGCCCGCGGTCAACGGATAGACGGCCTCGACGCCGAGCACGGACTCCATGAGCTCGGGAGCGACCACGTGGTCGGGGTGGGTCATCTGCAGTTCGTCGTCGAAGCGGTCGATCATGCCGCTGACCACGCGCTCCGCCCCCGGGGGCAGCAGCCCGACGAGGTAGTCGGCCCGGGCGTTGAAGTAGACGAGCGTGAGAAAGCCGGTGGCGTCCGAACAGATCACCTTGTAGGGAAAGCGCGGTCGTGGCGGCGGCTGGTGGACATCGACGCGGACCGAGAGCGTCGCCACCCGTCCGGGCTCGGCCTGGGCCACGGTCGGCGCATATCGCCGGTCGATCAGCCCCGACGGCAGGTGCCAGAGCAGATCGACCACGTGGCCCCCGGTCAGCTTCTCCAGGAGCGGTGCCAGCTTCTGGCCGACGCCCGAGAGCGAGCGCAGCGGCGCGAACAGTGGATAGAGGACTTCAGGGCGCATGGCGGTGACGGCTGCTGACAGACCCGATGCCCGCGACTATATCGCGGAGTTGAACGAGGAGGAGCGCGATGACCGCCGAGACCGACCGCACCACCGCCGCCGACGCTGCGATCGACATGGAGAACCGCCGCAAGCGCGTGCGTTTTCGCTGTCACCACACCGGCATGAAGGAGAACGATCTGCTGTTCGGCGCCTTCGCCGACCGGCACCTGCCCGAACTCTCCGACGCGGAGGTCATGTTCCTGGAAACGCTGCTCGGCGACAACAACGACATCGATCTCTATAACTGGATCACCGGCAAGGAGCCGGTGCCCGAGGCTTGGCAGCATCCGGTGATGCAGAAGCTTCAGGCCTTCCGCTACGTCCAGTAAGGGGCGCACGCCCCCTCCACCCAGTCGGTCCGGTCCGTCCTTGAACCCCTTCGTCGACAGCCTGCGCGCGCCGGGACGCGTCCGCATCGCCGGCGCTCCCGCCGGCTATGACGCGGTGGTGCTGGCGACGATCGCCTCGGCGCTTCGGCGGACGGTGCTGTTCGTCGCGCGCGACGCCGAGCGTCTCGCCGCCACCCAGGAGGCGCTCGGCTTCTTCGCGCCGGATCTCGAGTGCCTCGTGCTGCCCGCCTGGGATTGCCTGCCCTACGACCGGGTCTCCCCCCGCTCCGACGTGGTCAGCCAGCGCATCGATGGGCTGACGCGGCTGGCGGCGGCCGGCGACGGCCCGCGCCTCGTGCTGACCACCGTTTCGGCAGCCTTGCAGCGGGTCCCGCCGCGCAGCGCCTTCGAAGGCGCCGTGCGCACGCTCAGCCCTGGCGACCGCATCGACCGCGAGGACCTGTTCGGCTTTCTCGAACGCTCCGGCTATGTGCGCTCCGAATCGGTGCTGGAACCCGGTGAATACGCGGCGCGCGGCGGCATCGTCGACGTCTTTCCGCCGGGCTGCGACGAGCCGCGCCGGCTCGACTTCTTCGACGTAGACGTAGAATCCATCCGCGCCTTCGATCCCGCAAGCCAGCGCTCCACCGAGCCGGTGGCCGAGGTGGTCCTCAAGCCGGTGAGCGAAGTGACGCTCACGCCCGAGGCCATCGCCCGCTTCCGCTCCGGCTACCGGGCGCTGTTCGGTGCGGTCACCGACGACGACCCGCTCTATGCCGCGGTCACCCAGGGCCGCCGCCACATCGGCATCGAGCACTGGTTGCCGCTCTTCCACGAGCGGCTGGAGACGCTGTTCGACTATGCCGGCGAGGCGGTCGTCGTCCTCGACGACCAGGCCGAGTCGGCGATCGAGGCACGTCTCGACCTGATCGCCGACTATTACGCCGCCCGCCGCGACATGCCCGGAGGGACGGCCGGCGGCCCGCCGTATCGACCGGTTCCACCGGACACCCTGTTTCTCGACGAGGACGCTTGGACCGAGCGTCTCGCCGGGCGGCCGGTCGGCACGTTCAGCGGCTATGCCGCACCCGAGGGGGTTGACGGCATCGACGCCGGCGGGCGGCCCGGTCTCGATTTCGCGAGCGAGCGCGGTCGCGGCGACGTCAACGTGTTCGACGCCCTCGCCGAGCGCATCGAGCAGCATCGGCGGCGCAAGCGCCGGGTGGTCATCGCCGCGGTATCCCCGGGCTCGCGCGCCCGGCTGACCTCCATCCTCACGGATCACGGCCTGCGCGGGCTGATGGCGGCGGACACCTGGGCCGAGGCGGCGTCGCTCTCCGACGACACGGCGGCTCTGGTGGTCCTGGAATTGGAGCGCGGCTATATCGCGCCCGACCACGCCGTCATCACCGAGCAGGACATCCTGGGGGATCGGCTGGTCCGTCGGACGGCGCGGCGCAAACGGCCGGAAAACGTCATCACCGAGGCGACGACGCTCAGCGAGGGCGACCTCGTCGTCCACACCGACCACGGAATCGGCCGGTACGAGGGCCTGGAGGCGATCCAAGCCGCCGGCGCCGCCCACGACTGTCTCCGCATCCTCTATGCCGGAGGCGACAAGCTCTACCTGCCGGTCGAGAACATCGAGATGATCAGCCGCTTCGGCTCGGAGACCGCGGGCGTGCAGCTCGACCGTCTCGGCGCCGCCAGCTGGCAGGCGCGCAAGGCGAAGCTGAAGCAGCGCATCCGCGACATGGCCCAGGAGCTGATCAAGCTGGCCGCGACGCGATCCCTGAAGGCGGCGCCGGTGGTCGAGGTGCCCGAAGGGGTGTTCGACGAATTCTGCGCCCGCTTCCCGTTCACCGAAACCGACGACCAGGCGCGCGCCATCGAGGATGCCATCGGCGATCTGACGGCCGGCCGGGCCGCCGACCGGCTGGTCTGCGGCGATGTGGGTTTCGGCAAGACCGAGGTCGCCCTCCGCGCCGCCTTCCTGGCGGCGATGGCCGGCCATCAGGTGGCCGTGGTGGTGCCGACCACGTTGCTCTGCCGCCAGCATTTCGAGACGTTCAGCAAGCGCTTCGAGGGCTATCCGGTGCGCATCGGCCAACTGTCCCGCTTGGTTTCGGCGAAGGATGCGAAGGCGGTCAAGGACGGCCTCGCCGACGGCACCGTCGACGTCGTCATCGGCACCCACGCGCTGCTCAGCAAGTCGATCCGCTTTCGCGATCTCGGCCTCCTGGTCATCGACGAGGAGCAGCACTTCGGCGTCGCCCACAAGGAGGCCCTGAAAAAGCTGAAATCCGACGTCCACGTCCTGACGCTGACGGCGACGCCGATCCCGCGCACCCTGCAGATGGCGCTGTCCGGGGTGCGCGAGATGAGCCTGATCGCGACGCCGCCGGTGGACCGCCTCGCGGTGCGCACCTTCGTCCTGCCGTTCGATCCGGTGGTGATCCGCGAGGCGATCATGCGCGAGCGCTACCGCGGCGGCCAGACGTTCTACGTCTGCCCGCGCATCGAGGACCTGGACGAGGTGGCGGAGCGGCTGGCGACGCTGGTGCCCGAGGTGAAGATCATCCGCGCCCACGG
>CAZBWP010000241.1:0-4139 GCA_964495295.1 uncultured Rhodospirillaceae bacterium
AGCGACCGGGAAACTCCGCGTCGACCTCGTACCACACGCGCCACCTCCTTCTAAAGCGTCGTCAGGTAGGCGAGCAGGTCCCGAAGGTCCTGCTCGTTCCAACCGGGCCCCTGATAGGGCCATGGGTAATCGTGGCCCGTCGCGCCGTTGCCGCGCGCCCCGGTGTCGAACAGGAAATAGTGCCGGGAGGTCGCGTCGCAGGCCGGCCGGCCGGTGTCGTCGCTGCCGGGCGGCACGAACAGCAGGCCGACGGCATCCGGATCATAGTCGGCGGTGCCCCGGCAGAACACGGGCCGCCGGGGCACCAGATTGATCAGTTCGGCGAGCGTCAGCACGCTGGCGTTGTGCAGGTAGGGGGCGCGCACGAAGGCCGAGTCGATGGGGCCGGCGAGATAGCCGGGCACGAACGATGCGAGATCGTCTGGATTCGGGCGGATCTCATCGGGCGTGACGCGGAAGGGGTGGCCCTCGGGAAACACGCTCATGTGCTCCAGGATCGCCGCCGGCAGTTCCAGGGTGTGGCGAAACGTGACGCGCGCGGCGTCGGTGCCGATCTCGTCCACCGGAATGACCGTGCCGAACCGCTCGCCGCCGACGTCCCAGCCGCCATCGCCGGCGGGGCGGCCGTGGCACGCGGCGCAGTGGGCGTCGTAGACGTGCCGGCCGTTGGCGACCGCCGGGCTGTCCGCGGCGGGGGCGTGCGCCGGAAACACCTCGGCGAAGGTCGGCCCGCTCAAGGTCGTGAGATAGCCGGCCGCCGCGACGATGTTGCGGCCGATCTCCGGCTGCATGATGTTGTCGCGGGATGCCATGATGGTCATCGCCGCGAGGGCGCTGCGCAATTCCGGCGAGCGGATCGAGCCGTCGAACTGCGCCCACGGCTTCCAGCCCTGGTGATAGACCGCGGGGATCTTGGAATAGGCCGCGTCCTCGACGCCCGGCCGGTTGAGCAGGCGGCGGACCAGGCTGCGGAACGGCGTGGTGCGGATCGGCCCGACGGGGGCGTACCGGCTATCGCGCAGGGCATGGCCGGGGCGGACGTCGTCGTTGGTCTGGGCCAGCGTTTCGGCGGCGGCGCGCGCCTCGCGGAGCCACAACCCGATGAAGATCCGATCCGGAAACCAGCGGATCGGCTCGGTCGAGGCGTCGGCGATGCGGTCGACGGTGAGCCGCCAGCTCCCGTCCGGATCCTTCGCCATCAGGGCGGCCTGAACGGCGTTGCCCCAGCCGATCAGGTCGAGGGCGGCGTTGCCGGCGCCGGTGATGACCGCCGGTTCGGCCAGCGCGGGGTGATGCAGCGCGGTGGTGTGGCACGCCGCGCAACCGATGCCGACGAAGGGAATCGGCGATGGCGCCCCGCTCAGCGGCCGGTAGTTCGAGACCGTGAGGCCGAGCGGCAGATCGGCATCGGGATCGTCGGCCGGACGCCTTAGGAAACCGAACTGGTCGATCATGTCGCCGGCTTCGGGTCCCGCCGGCAGCATGGCCTCGGGAACCAGGGTCGGCAAGACCCGCAACACCGCCAGCGGCACGACCTCGGTGCCGATGCTGCCCTTGAGGAACGCTTCCTGGCCGTCGTATTTGCGATCCGTCACCCACGCGGTCTCCCAGGCGACGATGGCGCCGGTGAACAGCAGAAGCAGGGCGCCGACGCCGAGACCGACGATCGAGACGAACCGTCCGAAGCGGCCCCGCCAGAACCGCGTCGATCGTGCTTGCATGGTCCCAATGATCTCCCTTCGCTGTGGCGCCGGGCGTCGGACGCCAAGTTCCACCTCGGCCCCGCCGCGCTACTCGACGGTGATGAAATTCTCCTCGGGCAGCGAGACCTCGGCGCCGCCCTGCTGTTCGATCCGGTCGATCAGCTCCAGCCATTGATCGATGTTGAAATGCCCCGGCCGGCGGCGTCCGAACACATCGGACCGGATCCGGCTGAGCAGGTCGCGGGCCTCCTCCAGGCGCTCGCCCCGTCCCGGCCAGGCGATGTCGCCATGCACCAGGTCTTCGGTGACGGTTGACAACACCAACACCAGGACCGCCTCGAACGGATGCAGAAGCGGCGGGTCGGCCGACGTCGCGACCACCGCGACAGGCGCGACCGCCGGCCTGTCGATCTGTTTCGCCCAGAGCGCCAACAGCAGCCCCCAGTCGGCCTGGGCACCGGCAAGGTCGCCGCGCTGGTGGCGGATGCGGGCGCGCATGTAATGGTAGGGGATCTCGACGACGCCGTCGGCGGTGGCCAGGTCGATGGCGGCGCCGAGCAGGGCGTCGGCTTGGGTCAGCGCCGCTTGGTGTTCGTCCGGACGGGAATCCCGGGTCAGCAGCCGCCCGTCGGCGCCGCACGGCCGAGTCACCGCCAGACAGGCCTCGATATAGATTTGCAGCGATTTTTCCCAGTTGGACCGGCCGACGCGCGTCGGCGCCGTGCTGCGGCGGACGGGTCGATCATCGACCGGCGTGACCTCGAAGGCATTCCACTGCACCGTCCAGCCGACGTGGCTGCTCTGGCAGGCGGGGCGCCGATCGCCGGCGGTCATCCACACCTCATCCCGGCCGTCGCGTCGTTCCGGATCCGCGGCGACGATGCTGGTGAGCTGGCCGTAGGCCTTCCGGGGCACCCGCCCGAAGGCGCGCATGAAGGCGCCGCCACCCAGGTATCCGACCTGCTCCGCCAACGTTTTCAGATACCAGTCGGTGCCCGAGGCGAGCAGCTCGATTCCCCAGTCGACGTCGATCTCTCCCTGCGGCGCCGTCTCCGCCAGCGCTTCCTCGACGAGGGCGAGACGGGCGTGGGTCTCCAGCCATTTGGCGAACGTCGGGGTGAAGTGTCCGTCGGTCTGATCGAATGCCCGCTCCACCATGTCCGGATGCAGGAAATGGTTGGACTGCGGCATGGGCTCTTTGCTGCGGGTGATGCGAATCCGGTCGCCGTTGACCTCGATGCGCATGCCTTCGCCGGTCTTGGCGTCCGAGCAGAAAACGGTCCAGGCGGCGAAGTGGGCGGTGTTGCGGGCGATGTCGGCGGCCTCGTCGAGCGTTGCGGCTTCGCGCAGCAGGCGCTGTTCGAAAAACGGCGCGATATCGCCGCTGGCGAACGGGAAGGCGCTGCGATAGCGCGTCGTCGAGAGCTGGTGCAGCGAGACCGCCAAGCCGGCGTCGTTCAGGCCGCTGATCCCGCCGGGATAGATCAGGCCCGCCGTGCCGAAGGCGACATACTTGTGCCAGTTCCGGTTGGCCGGGGTTTCGTCCATCAGGCAGAGCAGCGGGGCGGCGTTCCAGCGATAGAGATCCGCATCGAAGTTGCGTCCGTGGATGTGGCGGCCGTCGCGGGTGAAGGTGCCGCCGGCGCAGAAGCCGGTGCAGCCGGAGGCGTGCCGGTTGCGCGGGCTGGCGAGGGTGTGCGTGAGTTGGGCCAGCGACCGCGCCGGGTTCTGCGCGGTGTGCAGCGCCGCGTCCAGCAGGCTCGGTGCCGGCGCATCCGTCTTCAGCCGGTGCAGCCGGGCGCGCACCTCGCGGTTGAACGCGTAGGGGAGGCTTTGTGCCAGCACACCGATCACCGCGGCCACCCGGACGAAGCGGATGTCGAACCGTCGCGAGAGACCGTCGATGAGATTGCCGACCTCGATGGCGACGGCGGCGTCCCGCACGTCGGCGCGGGTCACCGTGGGCTGCCGGCTGCCGGCGAGATAGCCCTCGGCCAGCGCGTCGACGGCGCGGCGGAACTCGGGGCTGGCGTTGCCGAAGATCCGACTGGAGAAGCACTGGTAGACCATTGCGGCGAGCCGCTCGAACACCGCCCGGTCGCGGTCGATGCCGCGCATGATGGTGCTGAGGATCTCGGGAAAGGCGCCCGCGTCGATCTCCGGCGCGAGCAGGCGGCCGTGGTCATAGGCCATGTCGGCGAGACGGCCGCGCTGTTTCAGCACCAGCACCGGCTGGTCGCCGACGATGAAGCGGCGAAGCTCGCTGTCGGCGCGGCCCTCACCCGGCCCCAGACGCTGCGGACCATCCCCCACTTCTCGGATCGCTTCGGTCATGGACGGCGATCTCCCGCGGCCGCGCTTGGCGCCCGGCCGAGCTTCCCCAAAACAGTCATATCACGGAAGGCGCGCCGGTGACAGTCGCGTTGCGTCGGGGAC
>CAZBWP010000242.1:0-1807 GCA_964495295.1 uncultured Rhodospirillaceae bacterium
CCGACAACAGCAACAACAGCATTGGTGCTGGCGCGGGCGTCAATGGTCGCAGCCTGATTTCTGGTGGCATGGCGATCGCCAACCTGGGCGACGTCAGCTCGAGCGTCTCTGGCCTGTCGCTCCATGGCACGGCCGGTGAAGATGGTCTCGGTAACGCCGTTCCGGGGATCGCGACGGGTGCGATCAGCGGCGCGGGGATCTCCGGCAACACCGGCATCACCCAGGGCAACATCAGCACGGGTATTGCCACGTCGGTCACGCAGGGCATCAACATCAGCGCGACCGTCAACAACAGCTTCTAAGGACTGACCATCGAGGGCGGGTCGGTGGCTCCTCGTTCCACCGACCCGCTTTCACCTTCGATGTCGCATGGCTTAGTCTTCAAGGAGCAGGTGCAATGAGAACCGAATGGTTTGCGGGGCTGCTTGTCACCAGCATTTCCCTCGTCGCGGTGTCGGGCGCCCAGGCGCAAGACCCGCAACATGCCGTCACCGGGATGTCCCCGTTTGCGACTTTCGAGCCGCTGTCCGATGACACGCTCGATGTCCTGTCCGGCGGCGCCAACATCATCGTCGTCGAACAAGGCACCCTGATGGTCAACGACACCTCGGCGACCGCGACGTCGGCCAACAACACGTTGACCGGCGTGCAGAGCGGCTTGCTGTCAGGCAACGTCGTCTCGAACAATGCCGGCTTTACGTCCGGCGTTTTCAACTCGGGCAACGGCGTCGGCATCGCCATCAACACTTCCGTCATCATCAACCTCCAATGATCCCCGGATGCTTGGAATGACGACAGTGAAGACCTCGGGCGCTTTCGCCCTGCCGACGGAGCGGTCGCGGGAAACCGCGAGCGCTCTTCGCCAGCGGCGGGCGCCGTCGTCATGGCGGCGCGAGCTCGCGCGTTGCCTGGCGGTGGTTCTGGGGGCCGCGGGGCTGGCGGGCACGCCGGTCAGCCCCGCATCCGCGGGGTCGGTGTTCGTCCCGGCGGCGGGGGCGCTGTCCAGCATCCCCGTGATCAGCATGAAGGAACAGCGGTTCCGCTATGTCATCCGCCAGGAGTACGACTTCAGCTGCGGCTCGGCAGCCCTGGCGACGCTCTTGACCTATCATTATGAAATACCGAAAACCGAGAAGGATGTGTTCTTCGCGATGTTTCAAATCGGCGACCAGCAACGCATCCAGCGGGAGGGGTTTTCGCTGGCGGACATGCAGAAATACCTGCACTCCGTTGGCCTCAAGTCAAATGGATTTAATGTCACTTTGGCGCAGTTGGCGGAAGCCAACATCCCGGCGATCACCTTGATCAATACAAACGGCTATCGTCATTTCGTCGTGATCAAGGGAATTTCAGCCACCGAGGTTCTGGTCGGCGATCCCGCCCTTGGTGTGAAATCATACGCGATCCCGGAGTTTGAGAAGATTTGGATCCCGATTGCTTTCATCGTGGAAGAACGTGTCGAGACCGCCCGCGAGAATTACGGACGAGACGAAGAATGGGGCCTGATGGTGAAGTCGCCCGTCGGCAACGCATTGTCGCCGCGCGACTTGGGCACCTTCACGATCAATTTGCCGGCGCATAACCAATTCTAGTGGTTGAAACATGATCGGAACGATAGGGTGGACATGTTATCTCTTGACAGGATTGTCCCGACGGACCGCCGATGCGTGACGGCCGCTGTGCTGCTGGCCCTCACGCTGGGTGCCTGCTCGTCGGCGTCCAAGGCGCCGCGGCAGGTGGCGACGCCGAAGCCGCCCGCGCCGTCGGCGCAGGCGACGCAACCCGCGCCGTCGGCGCAGGCGACGCA
>CAZBWP010000242.1:1907-4107 GCA_964495295.1 uncultured Rhodospirillaceae bacterium
CCCGCGCCGTCGGCGCAGGCGACGCAACCCGCGCCGTCGGCGCAGGCGACGCAGGAGGTCCTGGCGAAACTCGAGACCGTGGCGACGGAGGACCTTGAACAGACGCGCGGCGGGTTCCTGGTGAACGGCTTCGAATTCTCGTTCGCGGCGACCATCGCGACGACCGTTGCCGAAGCCACCGGCAGACTGTCGGGCCTCTCCACCACCCTCTCGCTGCCGTCAACGGGGACGGCGCTGTTGGAGACCACGGCGCAGACGTCGACCGACGCCGGCGCCGTCACCACGCTCACCGAGACCCAGCACATGACGCGCGATCAGGCGACCGCGTTTCTCAACAATCTCCAGGTGCAGGTGGCGACCGCCGGGACCGTCGTCAGCCAGAACCGCTTTCAGACGGCCATCCAGAACACCGTCGACAACGCCAGCATCAGTCATGCCATCGAGATGACCATCGACGTGCACAACTTCACCGAACGCTTCCAGTCCATGCGGCAGGCGCTGGATGCCAGCGCCATCGCCGCGCGCATGCGCTCCTTCGATCTGGGCCGGTAGCAGTTGGGCCGGTAACAGAGACGCCGAACGTCAGTCGAACAACTGAAAAGGCACGGGAACGCGGATGCCGACTTCGGCGTCGGGGGCTTGGCTGGTCACGCCCGCCGAAACGCTGACGATCACCGGAATCGACGGCGTGACCTTGTACGATATGCCGAACTGCAGCGCCCCCACCTGGAAATCACCGGTACTCTGGGTCACGACCGGCGATGTCGCATCCGCTGCGTCGCGGAAGTTCAGTTTCGTCCCCTGCACCCAGTCGTGCTTGTATCCGAAGTTCACGGACAGGCGCTCGTTCAGTCCGATTCCATAGCCGAAACTGGTGCGCAGGACATTGCCGGGGTTGACGGTGGTGAAGAACGAGTCGCCCAGGCGGGACTCCACGTCGCTCGACATGTTCACCATGTAGCCGACGTTGGCGAACAGCACGCCCGGATCGGAGGGGTAAATGACGGTGAGGCTGGGCTCGACGCCCCAGAAGCCCGAACCGGTGGCCGCCGATTGCCGCTGATCGATGTCGAACGGACCTTCCCCCGTCGGCGTCTTCACCCGAACGTTGCCGACGAAAAACGGCCAGCCGTCGCGCCCGCGATTGATCTGATAGTGGACGCCGAACTCGACGTCGCCGAGCCCTTGATTGCTTACCGATCGCGTTTCGGTTCCTTGTGTGCCGGTCAGGATCTGCGAGAACTCTTCTTCCTGATTGATGACGAAGGGAACCTTCAGGTCCACCTCGAGACGATTGGTGACGCCATAGCGCAGCCCGATGCTGTTGGTGAAGGTGTTCCGGTTGTTGTCGGTGATGCTGATGACGCCGATGTTGAAGCCCGGGAAGATCTCAACGCCGTTGAAGAAGAAACGACTGGCGGTGTTGTGTGAATACTGGAACTGCGGTTCGAAAATCAGGGTGCCCTTGCGGGTCAGCACGCGGCCGACCTCTTCGAGGACGTCCGCCAGGTCGGGGGCCGCAGCGTCGCCGGCGCCGCCCGCCCCGCCAGCCCCCGAGGATCCATCACCCGTGGGCGCGGCGCCGCCACCGGCCTGCGGCTGCGGCTGTGGCTCGGCCTGCGGCTGCGGCTCGGCCTGCGCCACCTGCCGGCGCTCAGCGCTCGCCGATGGGGGTGCGCTTGCCGTCGATGCGGTCCGGCCACCCCGCACCTCGTCGAGCGGCTGGCCGACGGGGGCCGCCATCAGGCGCTCGATCGCCTCGAGTTGCCGCTGCTGGCTCTCGATCTGGCGGCGCTGCTGGTCGAGTTGCTGTCGCTGCGCCTCGATCAGGCGCGCCTGATCGTCAACGCGTCTCATCTGTTCCCGGAGGCCTTGGCGGAGGGTCTCCAGATCCTGGGAGGCCGGAGCGGCCGCCTCACGCCCGGCCATCGACACCTCGGTGATGCGCCGCGGCGTCAATGATTCTGCCGCCAGCGCGCCAGAACTCGATGCCATCGCCCCCGTGGCGATGCACATCACCCACATCGAAACACGCGGACGACCGGCCATTGTCAGCAACTGACACCGCAAAGCTTGCAACGGGATCACGAGAATTCACCCCCCTTATGGGGCGATCCTCCCGCTCTTGGCCGCTTTGTCAAGCCTGACTTGGGGAGCGCCGGAAGAGGCGGGCGATGGCCGGCGTGCCTCCGTGGCAGAT
>CAZBWP010000243.1:0-4086 GCA_964495295.1 uncultured Rhodospirillaceae bacterium
TCTCGTTGCCGTCCTGGACGCTGACCCGCCGCCAGATGTGCGACGTCAAGCTGCTGCTGAACGGTGGCTTCTCGCCACTGCCGGGATTTCTCGGGAAGCCCGACTACGACCGGGTGGTCGAGGAGATGCGGCTCGCCGATGGAACGCCCTGGCCGATCCCGGTCACCCTCGACGTCAGCGGGCCCGTCGTCGATCAGGTGGGCGTCGGCGACCGGCTGGCGCTGCGCGATCCGGAGGGCTGGCTGGTCGCGGTGCTCGACATCCGATCGAAGTGGCAGCCGGACCGCGCCCAGGAGGCGGAGTTCGTGTTCGAGACCCTCGACCGGGCCCACCCCGGCGTGCGCCACCTGCTCGATGCCACGGGGGCGACCTATCTCGGTGGACCGCTGACCGGCATCGACCGCCCGGTCGACTATGATTTCAAGCACTTCCGGCACGACCCGGCGGAGCTGCGCGAGGTCTTCGTCCGCTGGGGCTGGTCGCGGATCGTCGCCTTCCAGACGCGCAATCCGATGCATCGCGCGCACCAGGAATTGACGTTCCGCGCGGCGCAGATGGCCGAGGCCAACCTGCTGCTGCATCCGGCGGTCGGCGTCACCCAGCCCGGTGACGTCGACCACTTCTCCCGGGTCCGCTGCTACGAACACCTGCTCAAGTTCTACCCGGAGCAGTCGACGCTGCTGAGCCTGCTGCCGCTGGCGATGCGGATGGCCGGCCCGCGGGAGGCGGTGTGGCATGGGATCATCCGCAAGAACTACGGCTGCACCCACTTCATCGTCGGCCGCGACCACGCCGGCCCGCGCGACGGCTCCGGCGAGCCCTTCTATCACCCCTACGCCGCCCAGGACCTGGTCCGCCGGTGGGAGCCCGAGCTGGGCATCAGGATGGTGCCGTTCCGCGAGGTGGTGTACGTGCAGGATCGTGGCCAGTACGTCCCCCGCGACGATGTCCAGCCGGGCGAGGTGACGCTCACGCTCTCCGGCTCGGAACTGCGCCGGCGGCTGCGCGAGGGGATCGACGTGCCCGAGTGGTTCTCCTTCCCCGAGGTCGTCGCCGAGCTCCGCCGCAGCTATCCGCCACGCCACAAGCAGGGCTTCGTCGTGCTGTTCACCGGCCTCTCCGGCTCCGGCAAGTCGACGCTGGCCAACGCCCTGATGGTCAAGCTGATGGAGCTGGGCGGCCGCTCGGTGACGCTGCTCGACGGCGATCTGGTGCGCCAGCACCTGTCGAGCGAGCTCGGCTTCTCGCGCGAGCACCGCAACCTCAACGTCCTGCGCATCGGCTACGTGGCCAGCGAGATCGCCAAGGCCGGCGGCATCGCGCTCTGCGCTCCCATCGCCCCCTATGCGGACATCCGCCGCCGGGTCCGCAGCATGGTCGAGCAGCACGCCGGCTTCGCCGAGGTGCATGTGGCGACGCCGCTCGGCGTCTGCGAACAGCGCGACACCAAGGGGCTCTACGCCAAGGCGCGCGCCGGCCTGCTCAAGCAGTTCACCGGCATCGACGATCCCTACGAGGCGCCGACCCACGCGGAGCTGGTGATCAGCACCGAGCGCCAGACCCCGGAAGCGGCCGCGCAACGCATCCTCCTCAAGCTGGAAAGCCTGGGCTTCATCAAGTAGGGCTGCAGGCTGTGGCGACGCGGGGAGCTGCGGCCCGGACTTGTGCGGATCGGCGGATTGTGCATCATCGCGGCACCCGCGCGCCGCCGCTGCCCGGGACCGAACCTTCGCAAAGGGAAATCCGGTTCGATGTTTGCCTCGATCGCCCGCCTGGTGGCCGTCGCCGCCTTGGCCGCGTCCCTGTCACCGACCGCCGGGCTCGCCAGCGATCCGGTCGTCGCCAAGCTGAACGGCCAGGAGATCCGCCAATCCGACGTGCTGCGCGCGCGCGGCCGCCTGCCGGCGTCGTTGCGCGACAAGCCGGCCGAGCAGATCGTGCCGATGCTGACCACCATCGTCATCAACAGCCGCCTCCTGGCCGACGAGGCGCGCAGCCAGGGCATCGACCGCGAGCCCCAGGTGCAGCGCCAGATCGACCTGGTCACCGATCTCGTCCTCGAGCAGGAACTGCTCGACCGCCATATCGAGAAGCAACTCACCGAGGCCGCGATCCGCGCCCGCTACGAGAAACTGGCGGCCGAGGCGGCGGGCTCCGACCAGATCCGCGCCCGCCACATCCTGCTCAGGAGCGAGGACGACGCCCGCGAGGTGATTCAGAGCCTGGGCGCCGGCCGGTCCTTCGAGGCCCTGGCGCGGGATCGTTCGACCGATCCCACCGCCGACACCGGCGGCGACCTCGGCTACTTCACCCGCGGCGAGATGGCGGAGCCGTTCTCCGACGCGGCGTTCAAGCTGCAACCCGGCCAGTTCACCCGCAACCCCGTGCTGACCGAGTTCGGCTGGCATGTCATCCTGGTGGAGGACCGGCGCCCGGCCGTGGCGCCGCCGCTCAGCCAGGTGCGGGACAAGATCCGCAATCTCCTGGCGGCCGAGCTGCGCAACGAGTACGTGGCGTCGCTGCGCGGCAGGGCGACCGTCGAGCGGTTCGATCGCTGACGCGGCTCAGGCGATGACCAGTCCCGGCGTCTCCCCGCTCGCCCCCGCCCGGTTTCCCGCCATCCCGCCGGTGCCGGGCGTCCGGATCGCCACGCGGGCGTGCGGCCTGCGCTATCGCGGCCGCGACGACGTGCTGCTGATGGCCTTCGCCGAGGGCACCAGTGTCGGCGGCGTGCTCACCCGCTCGACCACGGCGGCGGCCCCGGTGGACTGGTGCCGGCGCGGCCTCGCCGGCGGCCGGGCGCGGGCGCTGATCGTCAACGCCGGCAACGCCAACGCGTTCACCGGCGACGATGGCATGCGGGCGGTCGAGCGCGTCACCACCGCGGTCGGCGCCGAACTGGCGGTGCCGGCCGACCAAGTGTTCATGGCGTCCACCGGCGTCATCGGCCAGCCGCTGCCCGACGCCAAGATCACCGCCCACCTGGCGTCACTGCACGCCGACCTCGATGGCGACGGCGCCGCCTGGGAAGCGGCGGCGCGGGCGATCATGACCACCGACACCTTCCCCAAGGGCGCTACCGCCGGCGCCGTCATCGACGGCCGCCCGGTGATCGTCGCCGGCATCGCCAAGGGCTCGGGCATGATCGCGCCCGACATGGCGACCATGCTCGCCTTCGTCGCCACCGACGCCGCTATCGCCTCGGGCACCTTGCAGCGGCTGATCGCCGACGCCGCCGACCGCACCTTCAACTGCACCACCGTCGACGGCGACACGTCCACCAGCGACACCCTGCTCGCCTTCGCCACCGGCGCCGCCGGCAACGCCCCCGTTGAGGATCCGGCCGACCTGGCTCTCGCCGGCTTCCGCGCGGCGCTGGAGGCGGTCTGCCGCGACCTGGCGCTGCAGGTGGTGCGCGACGGCGAAGGCGCCAGCCGCTTCGTCACGATCACCATCACCGGCGCCGAAAGCGACGCCGCCGCCCGGCGCATCGGGCTTGCCATCGCCAACTCGCCGCTGGTCAAGACCGCCATCGCCGGGGCGGATGCCAACTGGGGGCGGATCGTCATGGCCGTCGGCAAGTCGGGCGAACGGGCCGTGCGCGACCGCCTGGTCATCGCCATCGGCGGCGTCGTCATCGCCCGCCTGGGCGGCGCCGTGCCCGGCTACGACGAGACCCCGGTCGCCCGGCACATGCAGGGCCGCGAGATCGAGATCGCCGTCGACGTCGCCGTCGGCGAGGGCCGAGCCTCCGTCTGGACCTGCGACCTGACCCACGGCTACATCGATATCAACGGCGCCTATCGGTCGTGAGTGGTACGTAAAACGTCGAAGTGTCGCCTTTTGTCGCCTTTTGTCGGCTTTTGTATGCCAAATCGGGGCGGGATGTATGCCAAATTCCACCCCGATGTATGCCAAATGTCGCCCAAATGTCGCCCAGATGTCGCCCAGATGTCGGATTCTTCCGTCGGCATCCGGCGGCCTTATTCGAGCCTGCGCAACATGGGGGCGTCCTGGCGAAGGCCGCGAACACCCTTGGAGATACCGCGGCGGCCAACACCGTCAACCCCATTGGCCGGTTACTCG
>CAZBWP010000244.1:0-2639 GCA_964495295.1 uncultured Rhodospirillaceae bacterium
GCCGGCGAAACCCGGCAGGCCATGCAGAACCACGGCCCCTATCCGACGCAGACCGGCGCGCAGATCACCGCCGACTACTGCACCGCGGACCTGCCGGTCGGTGCCGGCGACATCCGCTATTACATCGAGGCCGAGGACCGCTGGGGCAACGTCGCCCGCAGCGCCCTCGAGCGTGTCTATCTGGCCTGAAGCGTGGGGGCGGGGGCGCGGCGGCCTCCGCCCCGTCGGGATACCGGCTGAACGCGCGCGCCGATGAGCCCGCCGCCGCTCCGTGACACCATCCGCGCCCTCCGCCCGTTCCTGATCGTCGCTGCGGGCGTGTTCGCCGTCGGTGTCCTTATCGGCTTCGTGCGCGGAAGCGTTTTCCCCGAGGCGACGGCGACCATCGGCCCGCAGATCGAGGCGCTCGTCGCCCCGCTCCGCGCTCTGTCCCCGGTCCAGATATTCCTCATCATCGTCGTCAACAACATCGTCAAGATCCTGGCGATGACCTTTCTCGGCATTCTCCTCGGCGTCATTCCCGTTGCCTTTCTCTTGCTCAACGGCGTGATCCTGCAGATTGTCGCGGCGAAGATCCTGGCGACGAGCGGCCCGCTGGTCGTCGCCGCTGGGCTGCTGCCGCACGGGGTGATCGAGATCGCCGCGGCACTCCTCGGTGCCGCCATGGGGCTGCGCCTCGGGGTCAGCGCCGTTCGCCGCCTGAGCCGCCGCGAGGTCTCGCTCCGGCCCGCCCTGCGCGAGGCGTGGTGGCTCCATCTGCGTCTGCTGCTGCCCATGCTCATCGCCGCCGCCGCCATCGAGGTGTGGATCACGCCGGCGCTGATCCTGATCGCGCGGCAATGAGTCGCCTTGATCCCGTCGGCCGATCGAGGCGCCGCCGATCGAAGCCTTGACACGGCCGTGCGGAAGCGCGTTCTGATCGCACGTCGCATCCCAACACACGCTTGAGGACCGCTGCGTGACACGCCGCACGATCGCGTTGATCGGCGCCCCGACCGATGTCGGAGCCGCCCACCGCGGCGCTTCGATGGGGCCGGAGGCGCTCCGGGTCGCCGGCATCGAGGCTGCGATCTGCCGGCTCGGCCACGCCGTGGTGGATCTCGGCAATCTGGCGGGACCGGCCAATCCCGATGCCCAACCGGTCGACGGCTATCGCCACCTGGACGAGGTCGCCGTGTGGTGCGCATCGGTGCGTGATCTGGTGCGCGCCGCGCTGTCCGAGGACCGCCTGCCGGTCGTCCTCGGCGGCGATCATTCGCTCGCCATCGGCTCGATCGCGGCGCTGGCGATGCACTGCAGGGAGCGCGACGTGCCGCTCTCGGTCCTCTGGCTCGATGCCCACGCCGACCACAACACGCCGGCGACGACGCCCACCGGCAACCTGCACGGCATGCCGCTCGCCGTCGTCACCGGTCATGGACCGCCGGGGTTGACCGGCCTCTGTGATCGGCAACCGATGCTGGATCGGTCCCGCATCGTCATGCTCGGCGTCCGTTCCGTCGATCGTCTGGAAAAGCCGCTGGTCATGGAAACCGGTCTCACCGTCCACGACATGCGGCGCATCGACGAGTTCGGCATGCAGCGGATCATGGACGCGACCCTTCGCCGCCTCGCCGACCTCGGCGGCCACCTGCACGTCAGCCTGGATGTGGATTTCCTCGATCCCGCCATCGCGCCCGGCGTTGGCACGACGGTGCCGGGGGGACCGACCTATCGCGAGGCCCAGCTCTGCATGGAGATGATCCACGACTCGGGCCTGATGGGCTCGCTCGACATCATGGAGTTGAACCCCGCCTTCGACGTCCGCAACGCCACGGCCCACCTGATCGTCGATCTGATCGAAAGCCTGTTCGGCGAGCAGATCCTGAGCCGCCACCACGACACCTTGTAGGACCGGCGACCGGCGACGGTCAGCCGTCCTCGTCCGGCAGCACGCACGGGCCCGACGGGCCGCGGTCGAGCCAGTCGTCGGCCGGGCGTGAGGCGGCCGCGGCGCGGCGCAGCCGGTCGTTGATCGCCCGCCCGAGCCCCATCTCCGGCACCGGCGCCACGGCGATGCCGGTGAAGCCGGGCGCATCGAGGGCGTGCAGCATGCGGAACAGGTTGGCCGCCGCCTCGCGCATGTCGCCCGTCGCACTCAGGTTGAGATCGGCGTCGGGCGTCTCCGGGCCGAAGCCGAGGAACGCCTCGCCGGGCAGCGGCGCCGACGCGTAACAACGGAGCGGGATGGAGGGCGCGTAGTGGCGGCTCAGCATGCCGGGCGCCCGGACCGCATCGCCCGCCGCGGCGACCGCGACCGGACCGATCAGCCGCTGGATCGCCTCGGTCGCGAGCCCGCCCAGGCGCAGCACCACGGGCGGCTCGGCGGTCGCGTCGATCACCGTCGATTCCAGGCCGACGGCGCACGGCCCGCCGTCCAGCACCATCGCCACCCGGTCGCCGAGGGCGTCCGCGACGTGCGCCGCCGTGGTCGGGCTGAGCCGCCCCGAGGGGTTGGCGCTGGGTGCCGCCAGCGGCCGGCCGCAAGCGCGGAGGAACGCCGCGGCGACCGGATGGTTCGGCACGCGCAGCGCCACCGTTGCCAGCCCGGCACTGACCAGCAGCGAGAGGGGGCTCTCCGCAAGCCTCGGCAGCACCAG
>CAZBWP010000244.1:2739-4081 GCA_964495295.1 uncultured Rhodospirillaceae bacterium
TCGGCGCGGCCCTCGGCGATCAGGCAGAACTTGATGGAACTGCCCGACGAGATCGCCTCGGCGACATCGTAACGGGCGAGGAACGCGTCGGTCTCCGGCGTGCGATGGGAGCGGCTGGCGACCGCGATCAGGCCGTGCTCCGGCATCGGCCGGCAGTGGATCGGCCGCGTGCCGGCGCCGTTGGCGGCGAACGCCCCGTGGGCGCTGCCCCAGTAGCTCGCGCCCAGGGCCGGCGCATGGACGACGCCCAGTTGCGGGCGGCGATTCTCGATCAGCGCGATGTTGACCGTGTACTCGCCGCGCCGGGAGACGAACTCCTTGGTGCCGTCCAGCGGATCGACCAGCCAGAACGGTCCGTCTCCAACCGTGGGCATGTCACCCGCGGCCACCGCCTCCTCGGCGACGATCGGCCAGGCATCGTTCACCTCGGCGCGCAACGCCTCCAGGATCAGCGCCTCGGCGCGCTGGTCGGCGGCGGTCACCGGCGAGTTGTCATCCTTGCTCTCTACCGCGAAGTCGGAGTGGTAGACCTCGAGAATGGTGCGGCCGGCACGCTCGGCGATGTCGCGGACCAGGTCGACGAGGTCGGGGGTGATGGTAACGGTCAACGGCTCTCTCCGGTTGCGGCGGCGTCGCGGGCGGTGGCAAGGGCGCGCCAGATGGTTTCCGGCGTCGCCGGCATGTCGATCGTTGTTACCCCACACGGGGCGAGGGCGTCGAGCACCGCGTTGATCACCGCGGGACACGCGGCGATCGTCCCGGCTTCGCCGGCGCCCTTGATGCCGAGCGGGTTGGTGGTGCAGGCAATGCCATCGAACGCGACAGACATCTCCGGAGCGTCGGTGGCGTGGGGCAGGGCGTAATCGCCGAACGACGTTGCCAACGGCCGGCCGGTTGCGTCGTCGAAGACCGCGTGCTCCAGCAGCGCTTGGCCGATCCCCTGGACGATGCCGCCGTGCACCTGGCCCGTCAGCAGCAGCGGATTGACGACGGTGCCGAAGTCGTCGACGACCCAGTAGCCGACGATCGCCGTCTCGCCGGTCTCCGGATCGATCTCCACCTCGCAGACGTGACAGCCGTTGGGGAACGTCGACGCGGCGATGCGAAAGCGGGCATCGGCATCCAGGTCGGCGACCTCCCCGTCGCCGGCCTCCCCGTTGCCCACCGTGTCACCGTCCGGCCGGTTGTCCGGGGCCCGCGCGGCCGTGGTCAGGTCCAGGACCGAAAAGCCGCGCGCGCCGCCGTCGACGGTGAATCGGCCGTCCTGGAAGCTGATCCGCTCGGGCGCCGTCTGCAGCAGCCGGGCGGCGACGACGCGGCCCCGGGCGATCACCGCCGCCAC
>CAZBWP010000245.1:0-4080 GCA_964495295.1 uncultured Rhodospirillaceae bacterium
CCGTCGACGAACCGGAAAACATCGTTGCCGGCGCGGAACAGCGCGAAATCGTTGAAGCCCGCCGCCGTCGCCGTGACCAGTTCGGCGTTGTCGAACCACCAGTGGAACGAGACGGTGTCGCCGGCCCGCAGCGTCGCGTCCAGCGTGAAGGCCGATCCCTGGACCGCCAGCGAATTGTCCACAGGATCGCGCAACGCGAACGTCGAGCCAAGGCCGAGGAAGTTCTGGATCGACGCCAGGCTGACACCCCCGCTGCCGAGCTTCAGCATCGCCGCGCCACTCACCGGCTCCGCCTGGAATCCGCCGCTCTGCGCTCCGTCGACGATGGCGACGGAGCCGCGCGCAAGGCCGGGCAGCGCGCCGGTTTCGAAGTCGGCGAGCACGGTCGGGCCGCCCTCGCCGGTGACGGTGATGCTCACGGTTGCCGTGTCGCTGCCGCCGGTGCTGGTGGCGACCGTGTAGTCGAAGGAGAGTGTCTCCATCTCCCCGGCATTCAGGTCCCCGAACCGGCCGTTCGGGTCGAACACGAAGGAGCCATCGGCGCGGACGGTCAGCAGCCCGCCGGGCTCGCCGGAGGGGCGTTCCAGCGGTATCGCCGCGCCGACGGCGTCGGACAGGCCGTTGACGGCGACTACCGAGAGCGGCAGCGGCAGGTCGGCGCCGCCCACGGTCACGAACGACGGGCTGGGCGGGGCGTCGTTGTCGAGCAGCCCCGACAGGGCAGGGTCGGCGGCCGTGTCGAGCCGGCCGGTGCCGTCGACCACATAGGCGTCGTCGGTCGCCACGGGCACGCGCGCCAGCGTCCTCACCTCCGTCGCCGGATCGACGATGCCCGTGGCCAGCTCGAGCACCTGGAGCGGCTCGCCGCCGACGGCGACGCGATCGCCGGCCGCGCCGTCCAGCGCGCTGTTGAGAACGCGGATATTGTCGATGGCGAGATAGGGATCGTTCACCGTGTCGTCGGCGTTCATCACCCCGAAAGCGATGCGCGAGACGCCATCGGTCGCATTCGCCACGGCGATCGTCTGCCAGCCGATCACGCCGTCCGCTGCGCCGAAGACGTCGGCCAGACGGAACAGGTCGCCGTCGACGACGAGGAAGGCAAAATCGTTCTCGGTTGTCGCGACCGGATCGAACAGAATGTCGAGGACGAGGGTTTTGCCCGGCGCCACGCTCACCGCCGCCCGCACCACCGACCCATCGGCGGCGTCCACGTCGGTGCCGAACCCGGCGGCGCCGGTCGGATCGGCGAACGCCAGGATGTCAACGGCATTCGATCCCTTGCCGGCCTCCAAGCCGGGCGAGGTGATGAAGCCTGTCGACAGCAGCAGCATGCGGTCGCCATCCGTCGGCAGGAAGCGCCGGTCGGCGGCGCCGAGATCGCGCTCGGTGTGATCGGGTGCGTTGACTTCGTAGAACAGGCGCGGAAGGTTGCCGGGACTTGGCAGCAGCGCCTCCCAGCGGATCCCGGCGATCTTCGACCACGCGGTGGCGTCAAGAACGGCGGTGCGCGCGATCAGCGCAGCCACGTCGCCCGGCCCGCCGACGCCGCGCACGGTGATCGTCGCCGTTGCCGTATCGACGGCCTCGTTGGCGGCGGCAACCGTGTAGTCGAAGCGCACCGTCGCCGTCTGGCCGCTGTTCAGCGCGTTGAAGGCGCCGGCCGGGTCATAGCGCCAGGTGCCGTCGGCATTGACCGTCAACCGCCCGCCGGGGGCGCCCGAGGCCGCCGTCAGGTCGATCTCCCGGCCGACGTTCCCGGCATCGCCGTTGACCGCGATGAGGGTGAGCGGCATGACCACCGGTGTTCCGTCCACCTCGAAGCCCGACGGGGGCGCCAGGTCGTTGTCCAGCAGGGAGCGGACGCCGCTGTCGGCAACCTCGTCCTCGAAGGCGAAGAGGGTGTCATCGACGGCGATCAGCGGTGGCAGCAGCAGGCTCACCGTCGTCGCCGACCCCGACCCCGCCGCGTCCTGCGACCAGAGCACGTGGAAGTCGAGGTCGCCGATGGTCAGCGCCTCGCCGGCTCGGCCGGCCAGCGTGCCCGGAAGCACGCGGATATTGTCGACGGCCAGGAAGGGATCGTTCAGGTCGTCACCGACGTTCATGACGCCGAAGGCGATCCGGGAGACGCCGTCCGCCGCGTTCTGGACGGCGACGGTTCGCCAGCCGGTGGCGCCGTCGGAGGTGCCCGCCACGTCCGCCAGCGTGAACACCTCCCCGTCGACGACAATGAACGCGAAGTCGTTGTTGATGCCGTCGTCGATCGGGTCGAACAGGATGTCGGCGAGCAGGATCGAGCCGGGTGCCACGTTGACCTGCGCCCGGATGACGCTGCCGTCCTTGGCGGCCAGGGACGGCGCGAAGCTGGCCGCGCCCGTGGGATCGGCGAAGGCGAGGACATCAAGGGCATTCGATCCCTTGCCGGCCTCCAAGCCGGGCGAGGTGATGATGCCCGTCGACATCACCAGCATGCCGTTACCATCCGTCGGCAGGAAGCGGCGTTGCGCGCCGTCGATCAGGTCGCGCTCGGTGTGACCGGGGGCATCGACTTCGTAGAACAGGCGCGGAAGGTTTCCGGGAATCGGCAGCAGCGCCTCGAAGCGGACGCCCGACAGGTGGGAGAACGCCTGGCTGTCGAGAATGGCGATGCGACTGGGCGGCGGCGGGCTCGGCGCCGGCGCGCTTGCCGTGGGGATCACCAACACCAGGCTATGCCCGTCGTTCCCGACGCCGGAACGGTCGCCAGCTTGGGCACCGAACGACATCGCAACGTCCGCCAGGCCGGCCGCCGGGCCTCCGTCGGCGAGCGGATCGAAGCCGAGGGTGACCGGCATCGCGTCGGTGGCGAAGCCGTCATCGGGCGCATCTTCGCTGCCGCCCGCCGCGGTCTCGAAGCCGGCGATCCTCTCCAACTCCTCCGGCGTCAGGCCGCCGCTGCTGGCCACCTGAAAGTCGACGATGGCGCCGGAAAGGAAGCCGCCGGCCGCATCGGCCAGGTCGGGCGGTGGCACGATCGCGAAAAAATCCTTGATCAGGACCCAGCGGCCGTCCGGCGCGGTGACGATCAGGTCGTTGCCGTCCCGCGCGAACGTCACGTCGAACACGGAAAAGCCCGCCGGCAGCATCAGGACGGGCGCGGTGGACGCGTCCAGCACGGCGACCGGGTCACGCGGGGAAACGATCGGAGTCGTCGGAGCGGTTATTGCCAATGCTTGAGCCTCTCGCACGCACCGGAGGCGGTTCTAACCAATACGTGTATGCACGTCTATCGTGCATTTTCAGCCGCTCTGGGCCAATGTTTACCCCAAACGGGTTCCTTGTCAAGGCTGCGCGCGGACGGCCGTTTCGCGTCATGGGGGATGCGGGGCGGCAGGTGGCTGACAACGCGCATGCGATCGGCCACGCGAACGCCGGCGTGCCGGTCAGCCCAGTTCGCAGTCAGGGGGCCCGGCGGGAGACGGGACGCCGCGGCAGCGGCCGTTTTACGCCGCGATGGCGTCAACCCCCGCCGCGGCGCCGTCCGTTGCCGCCGGCGACACCTGATAGCCGACGGTGACCGCATCGTCGGGGATGACGATCTCCACGCTCGCGGTGGCGGCGCGGCCGTCACCATCGACGATGGTGTAGTCGAAGCTGTCACGGAAGAAGCCGTCGCCGCCCAACAGGCTGGCCAGGTCATCGGTGGCGCGGAGCGTGTAGGAGAGGACGCCGGCGCCGTCGTCCACCAGTTCACCGACCAGGCCGCCGGCGTCGAAGCCGGCGAAGGTCACGGCTCCGCCGTCGGCGGTGGCATCGTTGGCCAACAGATTGTACAGGGCATCGATGGCGTCGGTGTAGGAGATGCTGGCCGTGGCGATGATGTCGTCCGGGTCGCCGAACGCCGGAACGGCTTCGATCACGTCGTCGGCGGCCAGCGGCGCATCCGCGGGATCGGCGCCGAACGCGTCGGGCGATAACGCCGAGAACGCGGTCAGGAGATTGTCATCGCCCAGGTCGAAGGTGAACGTGAGGGAGACGTCGATCGGCCCGTCGGCGAGGCTGGGGGGATCGACGAGCAGGCCCTGGCCCGAGTCGTCG
>CAZBWP010000246.1:0-4048 GCA_964495295.1 uncultured Rhodospirillaceae bacterium
GAGACGATGGCGCCCATGACCCCCACCGTCCGCCAACTGTGTGAAATCCTGCAAATCGCCGGTCAGGGGTGGGACGATCCCGATCTGGCGTGAGCCGTCGGCCACCCGTCATATCCCCGGCAGGTCGTCGTCCTCCTCCTCCTCCTCCTCCTCCTCGTCATCCTCATATTCATCGTCCTCGTCGTCCATTTCGAGATCGAGGGGCAGGTCGACGGTGAGTTCCGCCGAGTCGTCGCGATCGACGATCAGCACGGCCAACGGCGTCGTCTCCTCCAGCGCATCCGCGTCGTCCACGTGGCGTTCGGCGACACCCCAGTGCACCCGGAAGCCCAGCCGGTCGAGATCGGCGAGACGCTGGTTGACGGCCTCGAGCGCCGTCGCCTGACCCAGCGGCGGCGTCTCCGCCCACGCCTCCAGGTGCCGGGTGAGGGTGTCGACGAAGGCCGTCTGCACATCCCGTTCGGCGTCGGTGCGCGGCTCCTCGCAGAAGATCACGCGGGCGTACTGGGCGGCCTCGATGGCGATCCACAAGTCCCGTCCCTGGGCCGCCCGGCGGGTGGTGATCCGCTGCGATGGCGGGTCGGGCGTGTCGTCTGGGCTCATCCACCTGCGATATCCCAGGTGCGCAGCGGATGCAACACGCGCGGCGCCGCTCACAGGAGGCCGCGCCGCTCCAGCGCCGCGTAGAGCGCCGCCGCCGACGTGAAGCGGATGGCATCGATCCCGAGCAGGGCGGCGCCGGCGACGTTGATGGGCGAGTCGTCGATGAACACGCACGCCTCGGCGCGGAGATCGTAGCGCGCCAGCAGCCGCTCGTAGATCCGCCGGTCCGGCTTGACCAGCCCCTCGGCGCCCGAGACGACGATGCCGTCGAACCGCTCGAACACCGGATAGCGCGGCCGCACCAGCGGCCACTTCTCCATGGAGAAATTGGTGAGCGCGTAGAGCGGCGTGCGGCGCGCGGCCAATCGCTCGACGATGGCCACCACGTCGTCGAACAGCCCGCGCACCATCGCCTCCCAGCCGGCGTCGAAGGCCGCGATCCGTTCGGCCTGGTCGGGGAAGCGGGCGGTGAGCTCCGCCACCCCCTCGGCGAACGGCCGGCCGGCGTCCTGCCGCATGATCCACGGCGGGCCGCAGACGTCGGTGAGGAAGCGCTCCATCGCGGCCGTGTCCCCGTCGAACAGCGACCGGTAGAGGTAGCGCGGGTTCCAGTCGAGCAGGACGCCGCCCACATCGAAGATCACCGCCGTCGTCATGCCCCCCGCCTTTCGTCCGGATCCGCTTCGGCCAGCGCCGCCGCTGTTCCTATCCTCCGGCGCCGCGGCCGACGCAAGGCCGCCGTGGATCCGGCGTGAACCCGCCGCGCCGGTGGGCTATGAAGGGTGGCCGGATCGTCCGGCGGCAGCCGCCCGGGAGAGAGCGACCGTGACCGACGAAGAAGAGCGCGGGGCGCCGCGACAGAAGCTGGAGACGGGGCTTGCGCCGATCCTCGCGCTGCTGTCGCGGGGGCCGATCGTCGAGGCGGTCTCGCGCCGGCAGAGCGGCAACAAGGAGGCGCTGATCGCCGATCTGGTGCATCGCCAGTGGCTCGGCGAACTCGGGCACCGCATCGAGCAGCTCACCGCCGCCGACATCGCCCATCTGCTCGAGATGCTGCCGCCACGCCAGCGCGCCCAGGTGTGGGAGCTGGTGCCAGACGGGAAGGCCGGCGATGCCCTCTGGGCGGTCAACGACCGGGTGACCGAGGCGTTGATCGCGGCGACACCGGGCGAGCGCCTGCTCGCCATCTGCCGGGCCGCCGACGCCGATGCGCTGGCGCACATCGCCGAACACCTGCCGGCCGAGCTGCTCGCCGCCGTCGAGCCGTCGCTCACCGGGCGCGAGCGGAGCTGGCTCAGGGAATCGACCCAGCACCCCGACGGCACCGTCGGCCGGCTGATGGGGCACGAGCTGGTCGCCATCGACCAGACGGCGACGATCCGCGACGTGCTCAAGCTCCTGCGCACGCTGGAGCGCTTCCCCGAACCGTTCGATGCCCTCTACGTGGTCGACACCCGCGACCGGCTGGTCGGCCGGCTGCCGCTTTCGACGCTGTTGCAGCACCGGCCGCGGCAGGTGATCGGTGCCGTGATGGAGACCGACGTGATCGGCTTCCAGCCCGCCGACGACGCCGGCGCGGCGGCCCAGGCGTTCGAGCGCTATGACCTGGTGTCGGCGCCGGTGGTCGACGGGCGCGGCCGGCTGGTCGGCCGGCTGACCGTCGACACGGTCATGGACTTCGTCCGCCAGCGCGCCGAGGACCAGGCCCTGAAGCGCGACGGCCTGAGCGGCGAGGAGGACCTGCTCTCGCCGGTCTGGCAGAGCGCCAAGCGCCGCTGGCTGTGGCTCTCCATCAATCTCTGCACGGCGTTCGTCGCCTCGCGGGTGATCGGCATGTTCGAGGGCTCCATCGAGAAGCTGGTGGCGCTGGCGACGCTGATGCCGATCATCGCCAGCGTCGGCGGGAACACCGGCAACCAGACGGTGGCGCTGGTCATCCGCGGCCTGGCGCTCCATCAGATCACCGGCTCCAACCTGCGCTATCTGGCCCGCAAGGAGCTCTGCGTCAGCCTGATCAACGGCCTGATGTGGGGCAGCGTGATGGGGCTGGTGGCGTTCCTCCTCTACGGCGATCCGCGGCTCGGCGCGGTGATGACCGCGGCGATGGTCCTCAACCTGGTGCTCGCCGCCGGCGTCGGCCTGGCCGTGCCGGTGATCCTGGATCGCATCGGCCGCGACCCGGCGCTCGGCTCCAGCATCATGCTCACCTTCATGACCGACAGCATGGGCTTCATGATCTTCCTCGGCCTCGCAACCCTGGTGCTGATCGGCTGAAGCGCCGATGTCGCCCGGAAAACCTGGGGTGATGATCAGCCTAAGTCATTGATGTTGTCTGCAACGTCCTGATTTCATTGGCGCTGTGATTTCCGGGCGCGCGCAGATGTAGTGTTTTGTCGGATAAAGTGGGATTCCGTCGGGTGCCCCAGGGCGGATGGGGCCGCGCCGGGACGGTTTGCCGCTGTCCCAGCATGCGGTCTGTGCAGATAACCGGGTGCGGCGGCCGCGCAACCCCGCCGGCGACGCTCGCCGGGCACCGCCGCGTGGATGGCCGGGACGTGGCCCGGCCATGACGGGGAAGGAGGAACGGCGGAGACGGGGGGCGCGGCCCGGGGAAGGAGGAACGGCGGAGAGGGGCGTTCGCGGTCGGCGGCGAAGACGGCGGGCGGCGGTGCGCGGCATCCCTGGGTCGCCGCGCTGCGCTCGCGATGACGGCGTGGTGGGGCGGCGGGCGGGACGGGGTCAGGCGTTGAGGAGGATGCGTTGCGGGTCCTCGACGCACTCCTTGACGCGGACCAGGAAGGAGACCGCCTCGCGGCCGTCGATGATGCGGTGGTCGTAGGTCAGCGCCACGTACATCATCGGCCGGGCCTGGATCGCGCCGTCGTCCATCACCATCGGGCGCGGCATCACCTTGTGCATGCCGAGGATGCCCGACTGCGGCGGATTGAGGATCGGCGTCGACATCAGCGAGCCGAAGACGCCGCCGTTGGTGATGGTGAAGGTGCCGCCCTGCAGGTCCTCGATGGCGAGCTTGCCGTCGCGGGCGCGGCGGCCGAGATCGGCGATCGCCGCCTCGATCTCCGCCAGCGAGAGCGTGTCGCAGTCGCGCACCACCGGCACCACCAGGCCCTGGGGCGAGGCGACGGCGATGGCGATGTCGTAGTGGTTCTTGAAGATGACGTCGGCGCCGTCGACCTCGGCGTTGACCGACGGGAACTCCTTCAGCGCGGTGACGCACGCCTTGACGAACAGGGCCATGAAGCCCAGGCGAACGCCGTGCTTCTTCTCGAACGCCTCGCGGTAGCGGTTGCGCAGCTGGGTGGCGGCGGTCATGTCGATCTCGTTGAACGTGGTCAACATGGCCGCGGTGTTCTGCGCGTCCTTCAGCCGCTCGGCGACCATCCGGCGCAGCCGCGACATCTTCACCCGCTCCTCGCGCGGGCCG
>CAZBWP010000247.1:0-1929 GCA_964495295.1 uncultured Rhodospirillaceae bacterium
CTCGTTGGCGGTGCGCGCCTGCAGATAGGTGACGCCGCCTGTGTCCGCCGACGCGCGCATCCCGCCGGCCGCCGACGGTGCCGGCAGTCCCTGCTCGCGCAAGGTCTCAGACACCGCGCCGATCATCGGGGCAGGGACCGGGTGACCAGGCCCTCGGCAGCGAGCCAGGCCACCGTGTCGGCCAGGGTCTCGCGGAGGGGCCGGAGATCAATGCCAAGGTCGGAGAGCGGACGGGCCAGCTCCGGTGCTACCGGGCGGCGAGTCAGCCGCACGCCGCTGAGCGGCGCCTTGGGCGGCTTCCGGGTGACGCGGTCAGCGATCACCTCGGAAACGGCAGCGGCTGCGAGTGCCACCGGGTACGGCACCTTGAACCGGGGCATGGCGAGGCGGGTCACGTGCGCCAGGGTGGCGAGAACCTCCGATAGCGGCAGCGGCGGACTTCCGAGGAAGTACCGCCGGCCGGGCCGACCGACCTCGGCCGCCCGCAGATGCCCGCGCGCGACATCCCGCACGTCCGCGACGCTCACCGGGAAATCGACGAAGGCCGGGATGGCGCCGTTGACGAAATCCCGGATCATGCGGGTCGGCGGCGTCAGCGACCGGTCCCCGGGGCCGAGGGGCAGGGTCGGATTGACGATCACAACGCCCTGGCCTCCCTCGGCCGCGGCCATGGCGGCCTGCTCGGCCAGAAACTTGGACCGGCAATAGGGACCCGGCATGTCGTCCAGGGTCGGCAGCGCGGCGCTCGACCGCTGCCGCACCGGGTGGAACAGGATCGCTCCGGTTGAGGTATGCACCACCCGCCTCACCCCCGCCTCGGCCGCGGCCGCCAGCACCACCTCGGTGCCGCGATGGTTGACAGTCTCGTAATCCGCCTTGTTGGGGATCCACAGGCTCGGGATGCCGGCGACATGGAAGACCCGCTCCACCCCCGCCATCGCCCGCCGCACCGTGTCTCGATCGGTGACCGAGCCGGTGATGGCCTCGACCCGGTCCGAAAAGGCTGCCACCGGAGCGACGTCCAGCACCCGGACACGCCGTCCCTCCCGGACCAGCGCGGCAACCACGTGCCCGCCGATGAAGCCGCCGCCACCGGTGACCAGATCGGTCACGGCCGGCGCGCCGAGGGTTCGGCCTCCGCCTCGCCCTCCGGCTCCGCCTCGCCCAAGCGGCAGACGGCGAGCCCGGCATCGGTCACCGAGCCCAGGATCAGCCGGTCATCGTGCACCGCGGCCACGGTCGCCGCGGAAAACAGCGGCGGCCGCTCCCGCGAGCGGTAGACCTCCCCGACGGAGCCGTCGCGAGGATCGACCCGGACGACGTGGCTCGGGGCGGTGGCGCCGGGCCACCACCGGTGGCGATAGAGGGCGAGGCGGAACAGGGACGGATGCGACGCGGCGAGAAGCCCGCCGGCACCATCCCACGTCAGGTTGTCGGGCCCGGTGCCGAGCCGGAACACCGCATCCGGCGTGTCGGTGGCCCCTTGGTCCCGGTGATCGCGCAGACGGTCGCGCCGGAAGGCGAGGATGGCTCCGGCCCGGGTCGCCGCCACGTACAGGTGCTCGTCGTCGGCGGCGAGGCCGTTGGCGAAGCGGACCCGCCGCACGACCGGGACGACCTCCGGGGCGGTGCCGGCCGCGCCGAGCACCACCCGGACCACGTAGCTCCGATCCAGGCCGGCCGCCAGCTCCAGCCACTTGCCGGTGGCCGAACACGCCTTGGCATCGTTGCTGACATAGAAGCGGTCGGAGGCGACGCCGACGATGCCGTTGGCTTGGCACACCGAAGGTCCCTCGACGGTGAGCCGATGGTGCAACGCCGAGCCCCGGACATCGAACACCTCGACGGACGGGTCCATCACCCACCGGGGGCGCCGGCCATCGGCGCCGTCGCGCACATGGCGCCGGCCATCGGCGCCGTCGCGCACAT
>CAZBWP010000247.1:2029-4012 GCA_964495295.1 uncultured Rhodospirillaceae bacterium
CGGCCATCGGCGCCGTCGCGCACATGGCGCCGGCCATCGGCGCCGTCGCGCACATGGCGCCGGCCATCGGCGCCGTCGCGCACATAGCGCCGGTTGACGACGAACAGGGTGCGGCGGCCATCGTCGCCGACAAACACGTCGATGCCGTGGGGATGCAACGGCCGCTCCGCCTTGAACGCCCGGCTCGCATCGGTGACGACCGCCTGGCTGGCGGCGCCGGTCGTTGCGTCCAGGCTCAACAGATAGATGCCGCCCTGGGGCAGTTCAGCCGCCCGAGCGCTCACCGCCTCCTCCACCGACCAGCGATCGTCGGCGGACAGCCACGCGACACCGGCCCCTGCGTCGATCGCCAAGTCCTCGACGCCGACCACCGGCCGGCCGGTTTCCGCGTCGGTCAGCAGCAGCTTCCGGCAATCGGTCGCGAGGGCGGCTTCGGCCGGCCCGACGCCCTTGCCACCGGACAGCATCACCATGCCGAAGATGGCAATCGCCGTCGCTGCCCCTTTGCCGCCCATGCCCTCAGGCCGGCGAGAAGGCCGGCTCCGGCCGGCGATAGCCCCAGCGATCGAGGTACGGCGCCCAGTGGCGTTCGACCTTGGCCAACGCTTCCTCGCCATAGCTGAAGCGGTTCTTGCGATAGCCGGTGATCCCGGCCAGATAGCGCTCGTACTCGGGGCGAACGGCCGCGAACGAGCCGAGATCGAGGGACCGGTACACCCGGGCGAGTTCGCCGATCGGATCACGCTCGAGGTCCTCGTAGCGGATGTCGACGAATACGTGTTCAGGCAAGCCGTCGCCATCGGCGATCACGGCGCGCATCATCCGGTCGTAGGTGGTGAGGATGACATCGTCGATACAGAGGTCGTCGTAGTCCTGCAAGGCGAACTGCTCCAGCAATTTCTCGAAGAAATTCTGCATGGAGCGAAAAACCTCGTAGGGGTTGCGATAGACGTGAATGAAGCGGGCGTCCGGAAAGATCTGCCGGATCATGGCAATCCGGGCGGTGTAGACTGGGTTCTTGATCACCAGGCGACGGCGGCCCTGGTCGAGCCAGACCTTTTGCAGGAAATAGACGAAAACCCGCTGCCAAGCGGCAACCTCCTCGGCGGAACACCCGTCAAGGAATACTCCACGGTTGAAGTTACGACCGAAATGACGAGGAAAGTACAGTCCGTGATAAAACGACAGCGGCGTCATGTTGGCCAGCGCCACCTCGTCTTCCTGCGGTGAATCCGGCTTCACCGGAATGGAATCGATGTAACGGTCGCGTGGCAACGCCCGCTCCAGGATCGGCCGGCACATCGCGACCAGACCCAGCAGATCCCAGGGGAGCCCCGCCGCCAGCGGCGACACGTAGCCGAAGCCGCCCTTACTCAGGATGTTGTAAAGATGGGTGGTACCGCTCCGCCAGTGGCCGACGACGAACACTGGCGTCGGCATCGGCCCGGCCCGGCGCAGGCGGTGCGCCACCAGGACCCTTTCCGCCGTCGACAGCGGCCAGCGTCCGAGGGCCGCGGCCACGGCGGTTGCCGCTTGCGGCAAGCGGCGGGGCGACACCCCGCCGTTCTCCCAAATCACCCGGGCCAAGGTGGCGACGTTGCTGCCGCTGAGTGGGTGCATGGCTTCGTTCCGATCAATCCCGCGTCGTTCCCGTCACGTTCGCACCCCCGCCGGTCCGCCGCCTCTCCTAACCGGTGGGGAGCGGCTTTGTCACGCACGAAACCGGCGATGATGCCCTGATCACGCCGCCCGCCACGGCAGCCTAACCAAACCGGCTCAACCCGCCGGACACCGCGCCGCTCCCGCAGTTCCAACACGTCTCACAGGGATACTATCGACGCGGCCGGCATAGCGGTGCCTGTCTTTCGGATCGGTCATGATCTTGAATAGTGATACTTAAGTAATCGAAAGGCAATCAACAAAGCAAGGATCGTCTCGTCTTATTCCGTTGCTTCTCTTTTCGACAAGAGCGTTACTGCTCTC
>CAZBWP010000248.1:0-4004 GCA_964495295.1 uncultured Rhodospirillaceae bacterium
GCATGGCGATGAACCAAAAAGAGATATACCTTGCTTTGCAAGGCGCATTATCAAAAGAGGATATTATATCTCTTGTCAAAAGCATGCATTCTTTGGCCGTTGATGGAGACACCGTCGCGGCCAAAGTCTATCTCCAGTGTATTAGGATTGCAACAGAATACGCCGAATCTCAAGACAGCGTAGAGCTTGATCGTATCAAGACAATGATACAGGAGGCTGCACGCAAGAAACGATCGACCGGGAATATCGTACCGATAAATGGAGGCTCTCTCCCGCTTAATTAATGCTCTATCTGTTGATGACCTCGATAGGATTGCATCTGAGCTTGGCGCAAAGAGTTGGGTACCCTTTCCCGACAGCCCCCAAGAGAGGGCGTTTCACAGCCAGGCTGATTATACCTTTTTCGGAGGATCGGCAGGCTGCGGAAAGACTGATTTGCTAGTCGGAACGGCACTCATAAGCCATCGCAAGTCAATTATCTTTCGACGCGAAGCGACTCAGCTCAGGCAGGTCGAGGATAGGGCTCTCGAGATACTGGATACTGCCGGCATAGATTATCGGTACGCGGCATCTCCTGTTAAGATTTTCCGGCTGGGCAACGGAAAGATGCTGGAGCTGGGCGGTGTTCCGCATATCAAGGATTTGCAGAAATGGCAGGGACGTCCTCACGACTTTGTCGGGATCGATGAGGCAACACAGTTTAGCTTTAGGATGATCCAATTCCTAACTGGCTGGTTACGGACAGACATTCCAGGCCAGCGATGCCGAGCCATCTTCGCGAGCAACCCTCCTGAGACAGTGGATGGGCGATGGGTTATCCGATACTTTGGCCCATGGCTGGACCGCAAGCATCCTCGGCCTGGCCTGCCGGGCGAGTTGAGATATTATGCTGTCGATCGTAACGGGCGAGAGCACGAGCTTTTATCTGGAGATCCTGTACAAATCCTGAACGAAGTCTTGACACCGAAGTCGAGGACATTTATCCCTGGGACTGTACACGACAACCCCGTGTACATGGAGACAGGCTACCTGGCCCAGCTGCAGACGTACGAGGAGCCCTACAGGAGCCTCTATCTGCTCGGGGATTTTAATGCGGCCATATCGGACGACCCCTTCCAGGTTATCCCGACGCGGTGGATCGAGCTGGCGATGGACCGATGGGCCGAGACAGCCAGGCCAGACGGTCACTGCACTGCTGTCGGTGTGGATGTAGCGCGAGGTGGGGAGGCAGCGCGATGTGCGCATGATAACACTATCTATGCGCCACGATGGGGAGTTTATGTTGACACGCTACATTGTCATCCTGGGACCAAGACGCCCGATGGGCCGACGGTTGTGTTATTATTGGCAGACCTGATACACGACGACAGGACCTTTTCCTGCGTCGATGCTATAGGGGTAGGGTCGTCGGTTATCGACATGCTTAAGCTTGCTGGCAAACCTTTCGTTGCGCTTAACAGCGCTGAAAAGTCTGACGCTTACGACAAGACCGGCCGATTCCCGTTCGTGAACAAACGCGCCGAGTGGTGGTGGAAGATGCGAGAACGTCTCGACCCTAACCACGGAGAGTCGGTCTGTTTGCCGCCAGACAGGGAATTACTCCAGGAGCTCGCGGCGCCAACATTCGAGGTCCGATCGAACGGAATCCAGATAATGAGCCGGGACAAGATTATCGAGAAAATTGGCCGATCACCCGATAAAGCGAGCGCCGTTGTTTACAGTTTCGCAATCACCGAGACAACGCTGTCTCATCTGTTCCATCTAGGGACTTTGGAGTCTTATCAGTCGCCATGGGTATTTTAGAGACAGCTTCAGAAGCTCATAAGTTTGCGCTGATCAATAGCCAGATTGCCAGGCCTAATCCTTGGATATTGTTCGACAAAAACTTTCCTGTTTACAACCCATCTGAGTTTATCACAAATAAAGGCTATCGGACAATAGACCAGATGCGGCGTGACGAGCAAATCAAGATTGCCATGCGGTTTAAGCGCCATGCCATTTTAAGTACTGGATGGAAAATCGAACAGGAGGATTGCGACGAAAACATCACGCAATTTGTTGAGGACACTATTAATGGCATCAAAGGGACACTAGAATACAAACTGGAAGAAATCATGCTGGCCTTTGAGTATGGATTCTCGTTATCCGAAATAAACTATCTTCGCTCACAGGATGGCATGATTGGAATAAAAGATATCACATCAATCAAGCCGCACGATATAAAGTTCTACCAAGACAAGTTCGGTAACGTCATCTCAATCAAGCAAGATACGCCGGATGGAGAAATAACGTTAGACCAAAGAAAGCTTATTCTGTTTTCAAATCTGCCGGAGTTCGGGAATGTTTATGGTCGATCCGACCTGGAGGCGGCCTACCGCGCATGGTGGCACAAGGAGAATAGCTACCGATGGCTCGGGATGTACCTGGAGCGTCTGGGGATCCCCCCTATATTTGCGTTATACAACCCAGGCCCTTATGGTACTGCTGAAATAGAGCAACTCAAGTCTGCTTTGTCGTCGATACAAGCCGGGACTATGGGTATTATCCCGAGGCAGCGCAAAGACGACCTGGAGATGTGGAGCCCGCAATTAGCAAGCGGCGTGTCTCAGGTATTCTTGCCGGCACTCGATAAGTTTGACATCCATATTAGCCGAGCCATATTGATGCCAGCACAACTCGGCATGAGCCCGGAGGAGTCTGTAGGCTCGATGTCAAGGGCAACTGTTATCTTTGATATATTTCTCTATATGATTGAGTCGTTAAGGACGACAATAGAGGAGACCATTGTCCAGGAGCAAATCATCAAGCCTCTGGTTGACCTTAACTTTGCAACAAAAGAATACCCTAAGTTTTCATTCGTCCCGATCAAGGATGACGTCAAATCAGAACTGTTTGAAACATGGATTAAGATGGCATCGGTAGGGATTGTGACACCGACAGATCAAGATGAAGAGCATATCAGAAAATCATTCGAGTTCCCTGAATTCAGCGAAGCATCAAAACGACGAGAGCTTGTCATTCAGCAAGATAAAGAGGAAGAAAAAGATAAAGAAGACGAAGACAAAGGAGAGAAGAAAGAAGACTTCTCGGCAGTAGATCAATTCGTCAGTAAAAAAAAAGACCCAATACTTAATGCGGAGAACGGGTTCTACGGACGGTTGTCCATCGCGGCACTTAGGTATACCGACAAAATAGTCGGAGAGATTAAAATGAGGGGCGCAATTGACGCCAATACAGCGGACTCAATTAACCTTGACGACATTGAGAAAGAGATTATATCCGCTTACACTTCGAGCTTCGATGAGGCCTACCTCGACGGGCAACAATGGCTCATAAGAGAGGCGAATGTTAGCGCACAATCAAGCTTCGCGTTCCACGACCGATTAACAGGATTTGTCCGAGATTTCCTGGGCCAGAGGGCCTTAATGTACGCAAAGAACATCATTAACGGACTCCGGCAAGTCGCAAGAGAGACCATTATAGAGAGTATACTCTCCGGCGAAAGTATCCCAGAAACAGCCGCCAGGCTTATCGCAAACTATGCAGGCTATTGGAAAGGCAAACCTGGCATGCCGCTCGCTCGAGCCGAGATGATCGCCAGGACGGAAGGCACAAACGCCTTTGCCTGGGGCATCATCGAGCAAGCAAGACAGCCTGATTTAGCCGGCATATTGCAAGGCTTTCGATACTCTAGCGTGCTAGACGGCGTCACCAGTCGAGTTTGCACTCACCTGCATAACAAGCTCATCAAGATAGATGACCCGGACCTTTACAGACTCAAGCCCGCAAATCATTACAATTGCAGATCGATGCTTGAGCCAGTCTTGATAACGGATACAGTCCGCGATGACCAATGGATTACAGAGGCCGAGAAAAGAGAAGCTTTTGAGCTCGGCATGGCAGAGTTTATGTAAGATTACCCGTTACGCTCCGCAGGATTTTCCCCTCCTTTGCCTGCAACCAAGGAGGTGGCGGGGCTTTTTATTCCAAAGGATGGATACGCA
>CAZBWP010000249.1:0-3988 GCA_964495295.1 uncultured Rhodospirillaceae bacterium
GAGCACGCAGCCGCGCGCCGCCGCCGTCGTCGTCTCCACGTCCTCCGCATTGGCGCCGACGTTGCCGATGTGGGGAAAGGTGAAGGTGATGATCTGGCCGGCGTACGAGGGATCGGTGAGGATCTCCTGATAGCCCGTCATCGAGGTGTTGAAGCACACCTCGCCGAGGGCGACGCCGAGGGCGCCGGCGCCACGGCCCCAGAAGACGGAACCATCGGCCAGCACCAGCGCCGCGTCGGCACCGGGCGGGCCGACATGACTCCTCGGCCCCGGCGTTGGCGCGCGGTGGAGAGTGTCGACGAGCGATTCGGGCATCGTGTACCAGGGTCCAGGGTAAGGAGGCGGCCAAACGGCGCACCATCGGGCAGACGCGCGCCTGCGTTCGGGCGGGCGGGCGCCTCGGCTCCAGGGAGATAAGGGATCGGTTTGAACAGCGTCAAGCCCGACGCGCGGCCGGTGGCGCGTTCGCGGCCGGATCGTGGCGCGAGCGCGTTGCCGCCGGTCGGCATCCGGCGCTATGCTCATCGGCAGCCGTTGGCCGGCCGAGAGCGAGCGATCCGCATGGCGTTTCCCGAGGCATTCCTTGAAGAGCTGAAGATGCGCGCCGGGCTCGCCGAGGTCATCGGCCGGCGGGTGCGCCTGTTGCGGCGCGGTCGCGAGCTGGTCGGCCTCTGCCCGTTCCACGACGAGAAAACACCGTCGTTCACGGTGAACGAAAGCAAGGGATTCTATCACTGCTTCGGCTGCGGCGCGCACGGCGGCGTCCTCGACTTCGTCATGGGGACGGAGGGCCTCGGCTTCCGCGACGCGGTGGAACGCCTGGCAGCCGAAGTGGGCCTCGCGGTGCCCAGCGAAACGCCGGCGGACCGCGCGCGGGCCGACCGCCGCGCCAGCCTGCTCGACGTCACCGAGGCCGCGGCAAAATGGTTCGAGACGCGGCTGCGCCTGCCCGAGGGCAAGATCGGTCTGGCCTATTTCCAGAAGCGCGGCCTTGACGACGAGACCATCGGCCGCTTCCGGCTCGGCTACGCCCCCGACTCCCGCAACGCCCTGAAGGCGGCGCTGGCGCGCGACGGCGTCGACGAGCAGCGGATGGTCGAGGCCGGTCTGTTGATCGTGCCCGACGAGCCCGGCCGGGTGCCCTACGACCGCTTCCGCGGCCGGGTGATGTTTCCGATCACCGACCGCCGCGGCCGCGTCATCGCCTTCGGCGGCCGGGTGATCGGCGCCGGCGAACCGAAATATCTGAACTCGCCCGAAACCCCGCTGTTCCATAAGGGACGCATGCTCTACGGCCTCGACCACGCGGCCAAGGCGGCGGCCGACGCGGGCACGATGATCGTCGCCGAGGGGTACATGGACGTGATCAGCCTGTCGAAGGCAGGATTTCCCCACGCCGTGGCGCCGCTCGGCACCGCCCTCACCGAGGAGCAGCTGGACGCGCTGTGGCGGCTGGTGCCGGAGCCGGTCCTGCTGTTCGACCCCGACGCCGCCGGCCGCCGCGCCGCCCTGCGCGCCGCCGAACGGGCGCTGCCACGCCTCGCCGCCGGCAACGGCTTGAAGTTCGCCTTCGTCGAGACGCAGACCGGCGACGACCCCGATGGCGTCGCCCGGCGCTATCCGAAGGATTTCCTGGAGAACGCGCTGCGCGGCGCGCTGTCGCTGTCGGAGATGCTGTACTGGTCGGAAACCCACGGCCGCAGCATCGACACGCCGGAAGACCGGGCGGCGGTCGAGGCCCGGTTGCGCGCCCACGCCGCCCGCGCCGGCGATGCCACCGTGCGACGGCACCTGCACGATGCCTTCCGCGAGCGCCTGCGGCCGGCCTTCGGCGGGGCCCGGTCCAGGCCACGGCAGCCGCAGCGCCGGTCGATTCCGGGCATCGTCGCGCGATCCGGGCCGACGGAGGCCGGCGAGATCGAGCGCCGGCGTGAAATGATCCTGCTGGCGGTCGCGATCACCCATCCCGAGGCCTGCGAGGTGATCGGCGAGCGGCTGGGAACGCTGACGTTCCGCTCCCCGGAGCTGGACAGCCTGCGGCAGGAGGTGCTATCGGCTACTGATTCGATCCCAAACCTTGACGCAGCCGCGCTGGAAAGCCACCTCTGCTGCTGCGGCTTTTCAGCCATCTTGGAAAGCGTGCTCGGGCCGCGGACCTTTTCGGATGCGTTCTTTGCGAAACCGGGGGCACCGTTGGAAACGGCGATCAGCGGCTGGGACGAAACGTATGCTTTGTATCGTCGCCGCGACCTCCGCATCGATATTGAGGATCGCAAACGTGACCTTGTCGAGCGCTTGTCGGCCGACGACTTCGAACGGTTTGCATCTTTGAAACAGCAGGAAAACGAAGGTTCCAACTGATTTTTGGCGCCGTTGGGGCGAGGCGGGCCGGGCGCGGCCTCCACCTCGGGGACATCGGCAGCTCGATCCCTCGTCGGGGGGAGAACTCTTCGGGAGTCAACATGCTTATGTCCAGTAAGGCAGCAACGACAACGGAAATTGCGCAAACGTCGGAAGACGGCACCGACAGCCCGCTGCTCGACAGCCTGGGCGCGGCAATCAAGAAAATGATCGCCCGCGGCAAGGACCGCGGCTTCATCACCTATGACGAACTCAACGCCGCCCTGCCCCCCGATCAGATGGGCAGTGAGCAGATCGAGGACACGATGAGCCTGCTCTCCGAGATGGGCATCAACGTGATCGACGGCGACGAGGCCGAGGAGGCGCCGTCGGAGGCGAAAGCCGCCGAGAGTGACGTGCGCATCGGCAACATCGATGAAAACGACATCGGCCGGACCGACGATCCGGTGCGTCTCTACCTGCGCGAAATGGGCAGTGTCGAGCTGCTGTCGCGCGAGGGCGAGATCGCCATCGCCAAGCGCATCGAGGCCGGCCGCGAGATGATGATCGGCGGCATCTGCGAAAGCCCGCTGACGATCCGCGCCCTGATCCGCTGGCACGATGCGCTGAACGAAGGCGCGATGCTGCTGCGCGACGTCATCGACCTGGAGGCGACGTACGGCGGCATGGGCATGGAAGATGCCCCGGCGGTCGCGGCAGAGAAGTCCGACGCGGACGCAACCGGCGAGGCTCCCGCCGAGGGTGCCGGCCTGTTGCAGCCGACGCCCGATCCAGAGGTCGCCGCCACCCCGACCCCGGCGTCCGGCGACGCCGTCCCAATCCCGGCGTCCGCCGACGCCGCCTCGATCCCGGCGTCCGCCGACGCCACCCCAAGCCCGACGTCCGCCGACGCCACCCCAATCCCGGCGCCCGGCGACGCCGAGGCGGCTGACGAAGACGCCGACCTGGACCTCGAAGCCGCCGACGAGGAGGACCTGGACGGCCCGGACGATGGCCTCGGCGACGACGAGGACGATGACGCGGAGACCGTCAACCTGTCGCTGGCGGCGATGGAAGCGGCGCTGAAGCCGGCGGTGCTCGATACGTTCGAGCGGATCAATGTGACCTACCAGAAACTGCATCGCGTCCAGATGCAGCGCATCCAGACCCTGCAAAAGGGCGAGACCGTCAAGCTCGCCACGGAAAAACGCTATGTGAAGCTGCGCAACCAGCTCGTGACGCTGATGGAAGGGGTGCACATCAATCCCGCGCGCATCGAGGGGCTGGTCGAGCAGTTGTATCTGCTCAATCGCCGGCTGGTCGCGGCGGAGGGCAAGGTGTTGCGGCTGGCGGTCGAGTCCGGTGTCAGCCGGCAGGAGTTCCTCGAACGCTATTACGGTCACGAACTGAATCCCGACTGGCTCCACCACGTCACCGCGCTGCCCTGCAACGGCTGGGCGCGGTTCGCCGACAGGCACAGTGACCGCGTCGAGCGGCTGCGGGCGGAGATCGCCGAGATTTCGCACGAGGCCGGGCTGCCGATCTCCGAACTCCGCCGCATCGTCTCCACCGTGCAGAAGGGGGAGCGGGAAGCGTCCAAGGCGAAGAAGGAGATGATCGAGGCCAACCTCCGGCTCGTCATCTCCAT
>CAZBWP010000250.1:0-3982 GCA_964495295.1 uncultured Rhodospirillaceae bacterium
TCGAACGCCGAAAACAGAACCTGCGTCAAGGCAGAACCGCGGGAGGGCATGGGCTTGGCCGTGAAACAGCATTGCCTGCCGCTGGTGCGGGCCAGCGCCATTCTTCCTTTCTGCCAGTTTCTCGAGTCGGCCGGCGCTCCGGTCGAAAGGCATCTGGCCACCGCGAGGCTGTCGCCCGGCTTGTTCGAGGCCCCTGAGTGTCTGGTGCCGCTGCGCCAAGCCCTGATGTTCGTGGATCGGGCAGCGAACGACGAAGGGATCGAGAGCATCGGGCTGTTGGTCGGCGAAAGAACCGAGATCGACAGCTTAGGCGCGTTCGGACGCGCCATCCGGCGGTCGATGACGTTGGCGGACGCCGTCGATTTCGTGGTTGGTCATATCCAGCACTACAATTCCGCAGAACGGGTCTGGCTTCTCCGGGAAGATGACCGCGTCTTGATCTGCCACGCCCTTTATGTCTCCGGCGCGGCAGGAGAGCGACACGGAAATCTTTTCGCGATCATGCTGCTTATAAAAATCATGCGACTGGCTCTAGGGCCGAAGTGGTGGCCGCGCGAGGTCCGTCTGCCTGAGACCGAAGCGGAGAGGCTGCCGCACTATCGCGCTGTCCTGGCGACGGACGTGGTGCTTCACGCAAACCCCTTCTACGCCATCGTCCTGGAGCGTCCACTCCTCGCGAACCGACTGGTCGATCGCGACGAACAGCGGGAATCCGATGTCGACGATGTCACCTTCCTGCGTTCGACGGCGCCGGCAGCCGACCTGAGCGGCTCGGTCCGGCAAGCGATCAGCGGGCTGCTGTGCAGCGGATATCCCCACATCGGCGTGGCCGCCGCGGCCGCCGGCATGAGCGTGCGAACGTTTGCGCGCCGACTGGCCGAGGAGGGAACCAGCTACGAACGCCTCGTCGAGAAAGCGCGCTTCGAAGTGGCCGTCAGCTTGCTTCGCGACGCCCGGGTCAAGCTGATCGACATCGCCTACGAACTGGGTTTCGGCGAGCCGGCCAGTTTCACCCGCGCCTTCAGGCGCTGGGCGGGGATGTCGCCAAGCGAATACCGCCGCCTCTGCGGGATGGGCGTCATTCCGGCAACGCCGACGGCCTCGCTCCCCACGCCCCTCCATAGGGGATCCAACGATCCCTGGACGGCTTGCCCTGGCCGCGAATGACAAGAACCGCCCTTCGTCCCCTGTTACCGTCGCGGCGGGTTTGTCGAGGGGAAGGCTCCACCATGAGAAAATCCACCGCATTCACACTGATTGCGTTGACCGCCGGCATCGTCATCGCGGCCAGTGCCGTTGCGGCGCAGGAAGGCCCGGCGATCGACGATCATACAAGAGTTCATGTTTAGTCGGCGCCTCGCGGATTCGGACCCTATCCACCGTGTCACTGTTGAAGTCGAAGGTTTCAGACACGACTGCCACCGCGAAATGAGCTCCGGAAAGAGGAGAATGGCATGAAGAGAAGGTCAACGCATCGATTACTGGCTTCGGTGCTCGTATGGGGCGTGCTGCTTCCTTTCTGCGCTTATGCGCAGGAGCAGCAGCCGGCCGCGACGACTCCGATTCAGACGACTGGCACTCTGGGGGCTCCAAACGCAACCACCACCATTCCGGGCAACCAGTTGCCTGCGCCTGTGCCGAAGTTCGGCGGGGTGATCAAGGACGACGCCCTGCAGTCCACCCCGTGGTGGCCGCCACGCGTCGTTGCGCCCGAGGGGGCTCCGAATATCCTGATGATCATGACGGATGATGCGGGCTTCGCCGTGCCAAGCACCTTTGGTGGCGTCATCCCGACCCCGAGCTTGGATGCGCTGGCTGCGGAAGGTTTGCGCTATACCCGGATGATGTCCACAGCGCTATGCTCGCCGACACGCGCCGCGATGATGACCGGACGCAACCACCACTCGGTCGGTTTCGGCGTCATCGCCGAACAGGCGACGGGGTTTCCCGGCTATGACAGTGTGATCGGCGTCGACAATGCGACGATCGCACGGATCCTGCGGGACAACGGCTATGCCACGTCCTGGTTCGGCAAGAATCACAACACACCAACCTACCAGGCCAGCCAGGTCGGGCCGTTCACGCAATGGCCAACCGGCTTGGGCTTCGACTATTTCTACGGCTTCGTCGGCGGTGACGCCAACCAGTGGGGCCCGAACCTCTTCCGCAACACCACCCAGATCTATCCCTGGATCGGCCACGAGGGCACTCTGAAGATGGACCGGTCCGATCCGAACGCGGAAATCTGGCCAGTCACCGGCGAGGAGAGCTCCTGGAACCTCGTCACGGCGATGGCCGATGACGCGATCGCGTGGATGACCCGCATCCACCAGATCGACCCCAGCCAGCCGATCTTCATCAACTATGTACCCGGTGCGACACACGCACCGCATCATCCGACCAAGGCGTGGGTCGAGAAGATCGAGGCGATGCATCTGTTCGACGACGGCTACGAGAAGCTGCGCGAGCGCATTTTCGAGAACCAGAAGAAAATGGGCGTGATCCCGCCGGACCTGGAACTGACACCCTGGCCGGCCGACATCCTGCCCCCGTGGGACACGCTGAGCGACGAGGCGAAGAAGCTCTACATTCGCCAAGTCAACGTGTTCGCCGCCTTTGTTGCCTACAACGACCACGAGATCGGCCGGGTGATCCAGCACTTCAAGGATCTCGGCCGCTACGACAACACGCTCATCATCTACCAGAACGGCGACAACGGCACGAGCGCCGAGGGCGGGCCGGAAGGGACGTTCAACGAGGTCGCATTCTTCAACGGCGTGCGTCCACCGGTCGATGTTCAGATGAAGTTCTATGAGGCCTGGGGTACTGAGTTCGCCTACAACCACATGTCCGCCGGTTGGTCCTGGGCTTTCGATACGCCGTTCGACTGGTTCAAGCAGAACGCCTCGCGACTGGGTGGTATCAACCAGAACATGGTTGTGGCATGGCCTCAGGGGATCAAGGACAAGGGTGGCCTGCGCAATCAATTCATGCATGTGATCGACCACGTACCGACGATCCTCGAGGTCACCGGTATTGCGGCTCCCGAAATCGTGGATGGCATCGAGCAGAAACCGATAGAGGGTACAAGCTACGCATATACTTTCGATGCGGCAAACGCAGACGCGCCATCGCGGCACACGACCCAGTACTTCGAGATGATGGGCCAGTGGGCGCTCTATCACGACGGCTGGCTTCTCAGCACCAAGGCTAACCGCGCCCCGTGGGACGCCTTCTCGCCGGCCAACCCGGACCCGCTCAACAATCAGGTGTTCGAGCTCTACGACCTGTCGACCAACTGGAACCAGTCCGAGGACATCGCCGCGCAGCATCCTGAGAAGGTCACGGAAATGCGCGCAATGTTTCTGGAAGAGGCCAAGAAGTACCAGGTGCTGCCGCTCGACGCTTCTGTGGGAGCACGGGTCGCCGCGCAGCGCCCGAGCATCATCGCCGGGCGTGACGAACTCGTTTACACGCAACCTATGACCGGCGTGCCGCAGGGTGACGCGCCATTTCTTCTGAATGCGTCCTATACCATCACGGCGGAGATCACCGTTCCGGAAGGCGGCGCAGAAGGCATGATCGTGACGTCCGGCGGCCGTTTCGCCGGCTACGGGATGTATCTCCTCGAGGGCAAGCCGGTCTTCCTCTGGAATTTGCTCGACCTAGAGCGCATCAAGTGGGAAGGGCCGGAGGCCCTGTCGCCAGGCAAACACGTCATTGAGTTCGAATCCAAGTATGAAGGTCTTGGAGACGGCACGATGAAGTTCAACAACTTCTCGGGCATTGGCCAGCCCGCGGAAACTACTTTCAAGGTGAATGGTGTCGTGGTCGACTCCAAGCGCATGGAGAGGACCATTCCCATAATACTGCAGTGGGACGAGAGTTTCGATATTGGCTCGGACACAATCACAGGGGTGAACGATGCAGACTACACGCCACCGTTTCCGCTGACCGCCAAGCTCGACAAGCTCACGATCAA
>CAZBWP010000251.1:0-3955 GCA_964495295.1 uncultured Rhodospirillaceae bacterium
CACAGGGGCAAGAAGGACTCAAGCCATGACCACATTCCGAACGATTGACGACCTGGACGTCGCCGGCAAGCGCGTGCTCGTCCGTGCCGACCTGAACGTCCCGATGAAGGGCGGCAAGGTGACCAACACCACGCGCATCGACCGGACCGTCCCGACGCTGCTCGAATTGGCCGACAAGGGCGCCAAGGTGATCGTCATGACCCACCTCGGCCGACCGAAGGGCAAGAAGAACCCCGAGTTCACGCTGAAGCCGGTGGCCGAAGCGCTCGCCGCCAGCGCCGGCCGCTCCGTCGCCTTTGCCGGCGATTGCATCGGCCCCGAGGCCAAGGCCGTGGTCGACGCCATGAAGAACGGCGATCTGGCGATGCTGGAGAACGTCCGCTTCTATGCCGAGGAGGAGGAGAACGACGAGGCGTTCGCGCGGAAGCTGGCCGAGAACGGCGATATCCTGGTCAGCGACGCGTTTTCCTGCTCGCACCGGGCGCATGCGTCGGTCGAGGCGCTGGCGCGGCTGATCCCGTCGTGCGCCGGCCGGCTGATGCAGGCCGAACTGGAGGCCCTGGAAAGCGCCCTTGAGAAGCCGGAACGGCCGGCGGCGGCCGTGGTCGGCGGTGCCAAGATCTCGACCAAGCTGGATGTGCTCGGCAATCTGACCGAAAAGGTGGATCAATTGATCATCGGCGGCGCCATGGCCAACACCTTCCTGTTCGCCAAGGGGGTCGACGTCGGCAAGTCGTTGTGCGAGCGCGACATGGCCGACAGCGCCCGGGCCATCATGGAGAAGGCGGCGAAGGCGGGCTGCGAGATCGTCCTGCCGGAAGACGCCGTGATCGCCGCCGAATTTGCCGAAGGGGCCGCGTCCGAGACGGTCTCGGTAAACGCGGTGCCGGCGGACAAGATGATCCTCGACGTCGGCCCGAAGGCGATCGCGGACCTGAAAACGCGTCTTGCCAGCCTGAAGACGATCATGTGGAACGGCCCGCTGGGCGCGTTCGAGGTTTCGCCGTTCGACACGGGCACCAACGCTGTCGCCCGGGAAGCGGCGCGACTGACCGGCGAAGGCAAGCTGAAGAGCGTTGCCGGCGGCGGCGATACCGTGGCGGCGCTGCAGAAGGCGGGTGCCGAGGAGGGCTTCTCGTACGTGTCGACGGCGGGCGGTGCCTTCCTCGAATGGCTGGAAGGCAAAACCCTGCCGGGCGTCGCCGTCCTGCGCAAGTGACGTCGATCACGCCTGGTCCCGTCGCCCGGCCCGCGCGGCCGGGCGACGGCAACGCGCGATGACGCAGCGCCGCCCCTCCGGCCCCTCGGTTGAACGGATCCCGGCGGGCGACACCCGCACGCGTCTGGTCTGCCCTGACTGCGGTTTCATCGACTACAAGAATCCGAAGATCGTCGTCGGCGCGGTCTGCATCTGGGAGGACCGGGTGCTGCTCGCCCGGCGGGCGATCGAACCGCGCCGCGGCCTCTGGACCATTCCCGCCGGTTTCCTGGAGGCCGACGAGTCGTCGGCCGAAGGCGCGGTGCGCGAGACCCGCGAGGAAGCCTGCGCCGAGATCCGCATCGAGAGCCTGCTCGGCGTCTACGAGATCCCCTGGATCAGCCAGGTGCAGATGCTCTATCGCGCGGCCATGCTGAGCCCCGGCCACGCCGCCGGCGAGGAGAGCCTGGAGACCATGCTCGTCGGCTGGGACGCCATTCCCTGGGACGAGCTCGCGTTTCCCAGCGTCCGCTGGGCGCTGCGCCACGCCCGATCCCCCGGCGGCCCGTGGACGCATACGGCGACGCGGGACCGGTGAGGGCGGTTGCTGGCACCCCGGTTGCCCGCGCCCCGGTTGTCCGCGCTCCCGTCTCCCGCGCTCCGGTGGCCGCGTCGCCGAACCCCGGACGGTGGGCCGTGCCGGACCGACGCGGCGTCACGCGAAGAGACTGAGCTGTCTGTCTTCATCACGCGGCGGCCGAAAGCGGCTGCAATCCAGGTCGAGCCCCGCGGCCGGGGCGCGCCGCAGGTCGAGCCGCGCGCAGGCGCGATCGAACCGCTGCGCCAGGATCTCGGCGAATGGTCCGGTGCCGGTCATGCGGTCGCCGAAGTCGGCGGCGTAGAGGGCGCCTTCGCGGGCGTCACGGATGCGCGCCAGCACCCGCGCGGCGCGATCCGGAGCATGGGTCGCGAGCCATTGGCTGAACAGCTCCTTCAGATCGTAGGGCAGGCGAATCATGCTGTAGAAGGCGGCGACGGCGCCGGCGGCCTTGCCGGCGGCGAGGATGGTCTCCAGTTCCGGATCGTTCAGGAAGGGGATCATCGGTGCGGCCAGCACCGATACCGGAACGCCTTCGCGGCTGAGGGCCCGGATGGTCTCGAGGCGGCGGTGTGGTGCCGCCGCCCGCGGCTCCAGCGTGCGCGCCAACCGCGGATCGAGGGTGGTGACGGACACGCCGACGGCGACCAGGCGGCGTTCGGCCATCGACGCCAGGATGTCGAGATCGCGCACGATCAGCGCCGACTTGGTGGCGATGGCCACGGGATGGTCGCAGGCGGACAGCAGCTCCAGCACCGACCGGGTGATGCGACGCTGTCGCTCCAGCGGCTGGTAGGCGTCGGTGTTGGCCCCGAGCATGATCGGCGCCGCCCGGTAGGACGGGCGCCGCAGCTCGCGGCCGAGCGCTTCGGCGAGGTTGGTCTTGACGAACAGCCGGGTCTCGAAATCCATCCCCGAGGACAAGCCGAGATAGTTGTGCGTCGGCCGGGCATAGCAGTAGATGCAGCCGTGCTCGCAGCCGCGATAGGGGTTGATGGAGCGATCGAAGCCGATGTCGGGCGACTCGTTGCGGGAGATCGCCGTGCGCACCCGTTCCTCGCCGACGACCGTCGCCGGTGGTGCCGTTCCGCTCTCACCGTCGGCCTCGCCCCAGCCGTCGTCGATACGCAGACGCGCCACGGCCTCGAAGCGGCCGGCCGGGTTGCCGACGGCGCCTCGGCCCTTGCGCGGCAGATCGGGCAGCGGAGCGTCCATCCATCAATGCTACCGCCAAGGAAAACACATAACAAGAACAATAATCGTACAAAAGGCGACTTCCCGCCGCGGAGCACCCCACAGCCATGCGCCGCGGCAGCGCGCCCGCCGCGTTCCCGCTGGCGCGCCTTCCAGGCAGAGGCGCGAGCTGCGCCCGGCCGGGCCTAGAAACATGCGCCTCAGCGTCATCATTCCCACGCTCGACGCCGCGCGGCACCTGCCGGCGACGCTGAACGCCCTCTCCGGTGATGCCGCGACGCCCATGCTCGCCGCTGCCGTCGAGATCGTCGTGGCCGATGGTGGGTCGACCGACGGCACCCCCGCGGTCGCCGCCGAGGCCGGCGCGCGCGTCATTGCGGCGCCGCGTGGCCGCGGTCCGCAACTGGCCGCCGGCGCCGCGGCGGCAAGCGGTGACTGGCTGCTGTTTCTGCACGCCGACAGCCGGCCGGCAGCGGGCTGGCGGGCCGCGGTCGCCGACTTTGCCGGGGATCCGGGAAACCGGCAGCGCGCCGGCTATTTCCGCTTCCGCCTGGATGATGACCACCCGGCTGCCCGTCGCCTGGAAGCCCTGGTGGCGTGGCGCAACCGGGTTCTCGCCCTCCCCTATGGGGACCAGGGGCTGCTGTTGTCGCAGGCGTTCTACCGGTCCCTGGGCGGCTTTCCGCCGCTGCCGTTGATGGAGGACGTGGCCCTGGTCCGCCGCATCGGCCGCCACCGGCTGGTGGCGCTGGACGTGACCGTCGTCACCTCGGCGGATCGCTACCGGCGCGACGGCTGGCTCCGCCGCCCGCTGCGCAACGCCCTCTGCCTTGGCCTGTACCGGCTGGGCGTGCCGCCACGCCACATCGTCCGCCTCTACCGGTGACGGCGGTGGCGTTCGAGAACCACCTCGTCGTCTACGCCCGCGCGCCGCGGCTCGGCCGGGTCAAGAGCCGGCTCGCCCG
>CAZBWP010000252.1:0-1681 GCA_964495295.1 uncultured Rhodospirillaceae bacterium
TCTATCGCTGGTTCACCGGCGGCATCGTCAACACCTGCTACAACGCTCTCGACCGCCACGTGGACGAGGGCAACGGCGATCGCCTGGCGATGATCTATGACAGCCCCGTGACCGGCGGCACGGTCCGCAAGTACACCTACCGCGAACTGCGCGACGAGGTGGCGAAGTTCGCCGGAGTCCTGAAGGCGCAGGGCGTCGGCAAAGGCGATCGCGTCATCGTCTACATGCCGATGGTCCCCGAGGCGGCGATCTCCATGCTGGCATGCGCCCGGCTCGGCGCGGTGCACTCGGTGGTGTTCGGCGGATTCGCCGCCAACGAGCTTGCCGTCCGCATCAACGATGCCAAGCCGAAGGTCATCGTCTCGGCCTCATGCGGCATCGAAGGCAACAAGATCATCGCCTACAAGCCGCTGCTCGACGGCGCCATCGAGTTGTCCAAATCCAAGCCGACGTCGACCATCGTGTTGCAGCGCCCGCAGGGGCCGTGCGACCTGAAGCCCGGCTACGACGTCGACTGGGCGCAGGCAATGGCGAGCGCCACGCCCGCCGATTGCGTGCCCGTCGCCGCGACCGATCCGCTCTACATCCTCTACACCTCCGGCACCACCGGCCAGCCGAAGGGCGTGGTCCGCGACAATGGCGGCCATCTGGTGGCGCTCAAGTGGACCATGAAGAACGTCTACGACGTCCAGCCCGGCGATGTGTACTGGGCGGCCTCGGATGTCGGCTGGGTCGTCGGCCATTCCTATATCGTCTACGCCCCGCTGTTTCACGGCTGCACGACGATCGTCTACGAAGGCAAGCCGGTGGGCACGCCCGATGCCGGGGCCTTCTGGCGGGTGATCGCCGACCACAAGGTCAAGGTGCTGTTCACCGCGCCGACCGCGTTCCGCGCCATCAAGCGCGAGGACCCGAACGCGCTCCAGATGAGCAAGTACGACCTGTCGTCGTTCAAGTACCTGTTCCTCGCCGGCGAACGCACCGACCCCGACACCCTGCACTGGGCGATGCGGGCGCTGGACCGTCCGGTCATCGACCACTGGTGGCAGACCGAGACCGGCTGGGCGATCGCCGCGAACTGCATGGGTCTGGAGCAGTTGCCGGTGAAGGCGGGATCTCCGACCGTGCCGGTGCCAGGCTGGGACGTGCGGGTGCTCGACGAGACCTGCAAGGAGGTGAAGCGGGGCGAGATCGGCGCCATCTGCGTCAAGCTGCCGCTGCCCCCGGGAACCCTGCCGACGCTCTACAACAATGACGAGCGCTACAAGTCGTCCTACCTGGAGGAGTTTCCCGGCTACTACGCGACCGCGGACGCCGGCTACATGGACGAGGACGGCTATGTCTACATCATGGCCCGCACCGACGACGTCATCAACGTCGCCGGCCACCGGCTGTCGACGGGCGGGATGGAAGAGGTGCTGGCACAGCATCCGGACGTCGCCGAGTGCGCCGTCGTCGGTGTCGCCGACTCCTTCAAGGGCCAGCTGCCGGTCGGCTTCGTCTGCCTGAAGTCCGGCGTCGACCGGCCATACGACGTCATCTGCAAGGAACTGGTGCAGATGGTGCGCGACAAGATCGGCCCGGTGGCGGCGTTCAAGACCGCCGTCGTCGTCGACCGCCTGCCAAAGACCCGTTCGGGCAAGATCCTGCGCGGCACCATCCAGAAGATCGCCGACAACGA
>CAZBWP010000252.1:1781-3953 GCA_964495295.1 uncultured Rhodospirillaceae bacterium
TCAGCGCTGCCAGATGTCGCGGGAGAGCGAGTCGCCGATCTTGCGGTCGTGGGTGGTCACGTGATTGAGCAGCCAGTGGGAGAACCACGTGGCCACGGTCAGGCATTGGTCGCGTTCGTGCCGCCCGATCAGCGCCACAAGGTACCGCTGGGCGTCGCTCATCACCTTGCGGTGCACCTGCCGGTGCAGCTCATAGCCATCATAGCCGAGTTCGACCATCAGGCGTTCCTCGCGATCGAACTGCTGGCGCACCCGTTGCACCAGGGCATGAAAGCCGAGGGCGAAGGCGCCGACATCACGATGCCGCCCGAAACCCTTGAGAAGCCGGTCATACCGCAACACCAACTGGCGATGCCCCGCGTCGATTTCGGCGATGCCGACGGACGGCAGAGCCTTCATCTCGCGCCGGAGGCGGTCCAGATCCGTCGAGTCGAGCCACAGGGGAGAGACGACCGCCGGCCGACAGGCGGGCACCTCGACATCGCGCCGACGCGTCGAGCTTTCCGCCGGTGGCAGCGCTTGGCCGCGTGCCTCCCACATCTCGCTTCTCCCTGAAACCTCTGACCGAATGTGGCAAGTTTACGACCAATTGCTGCACTGCGCAAGACCGCCTCGCATACGCACACGCAAGCCAGGCGGTCCCGGCAGCATCATGGTCGTCGCACATGGTAACCGACGCGGAAAGTGCGCTATGGTGGCGATCGCGCGGGCGGACGATGCTCGCATGGGACCGTCACGATCTGCCGGGAGCGACGACGATGACCGCCGATGAGATCTTCGACGCGCTCGGTCTCGCCGCCGCGACCCTCTGGTCCGGCGACATGCCCGTGCGCTCGCCCATCGACGGCACGGAGATCGCGCGCGTCTCGGCGGCGCGCAAGGAGGATGCGACATCGGCCATCGACGCTGCCGAGGCGGCGTTCTGCCGCTGGCGCTCCGTCCCGCCGCCGCGCCGGGGCGAACTGGTCCGCCTGCTCGGCGAGGAACTGCGCGCCCACAAGGACGCGCTCGGCGCGCTCATCACCCTGGAGACCGGCAAGATCCTCGGCGAAGGCCGCGGCGAGGTGCAGGAGATGATCGACATTTGCGACTTCGCCGTCGGCCTGTCGCGGCAGCTCTATGGCCTGACCATGGCCACCGAGCGCCGGGGCCACCGGATGATGGAAACGTGGCATCCGCTGGGACCGATCGGTGTCATCACCGCCTTCAACTTCCCCGTCGCCGTCTGGTCGTGGAATGCCGCGCTGGCGATCGTCTGCGGCGATCCGGTCGTCTGGAAACCGTCGGAGAAGACGCCGCTGACCGCCCTCGCCTGCCAGGCGCTGTTCGAGCGCGCCGCCGCGCGCTTCGGCAGCGACGCGCCAGACGGGCTCTTGCGCCTCGTCATCGGCGGCCGCGAGGCGGGGGAACGGCTGGCCGTCGCCCGTCGCCTGAAGCTGATCAGTGCCACCGGCAGCTGCCGCATGGGCCGCGAGCTGGCGCCCCTGGTCGCCCAGCGCTTCGGCCGCGCCTTGCTGGAGCTCGGCGGCAACAACGGCGCCATCGTCGCCCCCTCGGCGGACCTCGAACTCGCGGTTCGCGCCGTCGTCTTCGCGGCCGTCGGCACCGCCGGCCAGCGCTGCACCACGCTGCGCCGGTTGTTCGTCCACGAGACCGTGCGGGATGCCCTGGTCGCCCGCCTGAAGCAGGCCTACGACACCCTGCCCATCGGCGACCCCCGCGATGCCGCCACCCTGGTGGGGCCGCTGATCGACCCCGCGGCAGGCGAGCGCATGCAGGCGGCGCTGGCCCGCGCCGCCGCCGACGGCGGCCGCATTCACGGCGGCGAACGGGTGCTGGCGGACCGCTTCCCCGCCGCCTACTACGCCCGCCCGGCGATCGTCGAGATGCCGGGGCAGACGGAGATCGTCGGCGAGGAGACCTTCGCGCCGATCCTCTACGTGATGGCCTACCGCGACCTCGAGGACGCCATCGCCCTGCACAACGCGGTGCCGCAGGGCCTCGCCTCCAGCATCTTCACCAACGACCTGCGCGAGGCCGAGGCGTTCCTCTCGGCGGCCGGCAGCGATTGCGGCATCGTCAACGTCAACATCGGCCCCTCGGGCGCCGAGATCGGCGGCGCCTTCGGCGGCGAGAAGGACACCGGCGGCGGCCGCGAGGCCGGCTCCGACG
>CAZBWP010000253.1:0-3941 GCA_964495295.1 uncultured Rhodospirillaceae bacterium
AACTGGCGGCGGATGCCGCCGACGGACAGTGCCGTCGAGGCGGTGGCGTAGGTCGGATCCGGCTCGATCACGGCAACGGAGCCGGCGAACGCCGGCTCCAGCGCCAGGAAACAGGCGACGGCGCTGCCGATCACGCCGCCTCCGGCAACCACCACGTCGAAGCGTTCAGCCACGGCAGCGTCAATCGTCGTCCGAGAGGGACAGCAGCGCGGCGTTGCCGCCGGTCGCCGATGTGTTGACGGTGAGCGTCCGTTCGGTGGCGAAGCGATGCAGATAGCGCGGCCCGCCGGCCTTGGGACCGGTGCCGGACAGCCCCTCGCCGCCGAACGGCTGCACGCCGACGACGGCGCCGATCATCGTCCGATTGACGTAGGTGTTGCCCACCCGCGTGCGGGCGTGGACGTCCCGCGCGAAGCCGTCGACCCGGGTGTGGATGCCGAGGGTGAGCCCGTAGCCCGCCGCGTTGACCGCGTCGACCACCGCGTCCAGCCGATCGGCGGCCCAGGGGATGACGTGCAGGATCGGCCCGAACACCTCGCGATCCAGCCGCTCGAGACGATCGATCTGGTAGGCGCGCGGGGCGAAGAAGGTGCCGTGATCGCACTCCCGGGTGAGCGGCGCGGTGCACAGCGGGGTGCCTTCGCTGTCCATGCGGCGGGCGTGCGCCGTCAGCATGGCCAGCGCGTCGGCGTCGATCACCGGCCCCACGTCGGTCGCCAACAGCCCGGGATCGCCGACGCGAAGCTCCGCCACGGCGCCGGCCAGCATGTCGATCACCCGCGGCGCGATGTCCTTCTGCACGAACAGCACGCGCAGCGCCGAGCACCGCTGCCCGGCGCTGCGGAACGCCGAGGCGACGACATCGGCGACCACCTGTTCGGGCAGGGCCGTCGAGTCGACGAGCATCACGTTGAGGCCCCCGGTTTCGGCGATCAGCGGCACGATCGGGCCGGGCCGCATGGCAAGCGTCTGGTGGATCGCCCGGGCCGTCTCCACCGAGCCGGTGAACGCAATCCCGGCGACGCGAGGATCTTCGACAAGCGCCGCGCCAACACGACCGTTCCCCGGCAACAGCGCCAGCACGTCGGGCGGCACGCCGGCGGCATGCAGCATCTCGACCGCGCGGGCGGCGATCAGCGGCGTCTGCTCGGCCGGCTTGGCGATCACCGCATTGCCCGCCGCCAGCGCCGCCGACACCTGGCCGCAGAAGATCGCCAGCGGGAAGTTCCACGGGCTGATGCAGGCGAAGACCCCACGGCCCCGAAGCGCCAGGGTGTTCCGCTCGCCGGTCGGCCCGGGCAGGACCGCCGGGCCGGCGAAATCGGCGCGGGCGCGGGCGGCGTAGTAGCGCAGGAAATCCACCGCCTCGCGGACCTCGGCGACGCCGTCGTCCAGCGTCTTGCCGGCCTCGCGGACACACAGCGCCATCAGTTCCGGCATCGCGCCTTCCAAGGCGTCGGCGGCGCGCTCCAAACAGGCGGCGCGCTCGTCGGCGGGGGTGCGGTCCCAGCCCGGCTGTGCGGCGAAGGCCGTTGCGAGAGCCCGCTCGATCGCCACGGCATCGGCCTCGTGTACCGTGCCAACCCCGTGACGGCGGTCGGCGGGGCTGGTTGTCTGGCGCCCGGCCCCACCATTCAGCGTCCTCCCACCCACCAGTGGCGCCGCTCGCCACGTCCGCTCGGCGGCGCGCATGGCAGCGGCGAGCGTGCGCAGGGTCGGCGGATCGCTCAGATCGAGGCCCCGGCTGTTCCGCCGCTCCAGCCGAAAGAGGTCGCGCGGCAGCGGGATGCGCGCATGCGACTTGACGGTGAAGGCCGCCGCTTTCCGCACTGGATCGGCGACGATCTCGGAGATCGGCAGTTGCTCGTCGGCCATGCGGTTGACGAACGAATTGTTGGCCCCGTTCTCCAGCAGCCGCCGCACCAGATAGGCGAGCAGGTCCTCGTGGCTGCCGACCGGCGCGTAGATGCGACAGCGGATGCCGTCGCCGCTTTCGACCAGACCATCGTAGAGGGCCTCGCCCATGCCATGCAGGCGCTGGAACTCCAGATCGCGTCGGTCACCCGCAAGCTCGCGGACGGCCGCCAGGGTATGGGCGTTGTGTGTCGCGAACTGTGGATATACGGCATCGCCCGCCGCCAACATGCGCCGCGCGCAGGCGATGTAGGCGACGTCGGTGTTGAGCTTGCGGGTGAACACCGGATAGGCGTCGAGGCCCTGCTCCTGCGCCCGCTTGATCTCCGCGTCCCAGTAGGCGCCCTTGACCAGCCGCAGCGACATGCGCCGCCCTTGTGTCCGGGCGAGTGCGGCGAGGTGCTCGACCAGCGCCGCCGCCCGCTTCTGGTAGGCCTGGACGGCGAGACCGAAGCCCTGCCAGTCGCCGAGATTGGCATCACCGAACACCGCTTCGAAGACGTCGAGGGTCGGCTCGAGGCGGTCCGCCTCCTCGGTGTCGACGCAAAGCCCGATGTCGGCCTCGCGCGCCTGCCGCGCCAGTGCCCGCACGCGCGGCACCAGTTCGTCCAGCAGCCGGGCCCGTTGACCGATTTCGAAGCGTGGATGCAGCGCCGACAGCTTGATCGACACGCCCGGCCCGGCGAACGGTCCCCGCCCTTGGGCCGCCCGGGCGACCGCCTGGATCGCCGCCTGATAGGCATGGAAATAGCGCTCGGCGTCGGCCGCGGTGTGCGCCGACTCACCCAACATGTCATAGGAATGGACGTAGCCCCGCGCCTCGTCGCCGCGCGCCCGCGCCAGCGCCTCGTCGATGGTGCGTCCCATGACGAACTGCCGGCCCATGATCCGCATCGCCCGCACCATCGCCTGGCGGATGATCGGCTCGCCGCTGCGCGACACCAGCCGGCGCACCAGCCCCCAGGCATCGCGCACCGTGGCGTCGTCCATGCGGATGACCCGACCCGTGAGCATCAGTGCCCAGGTGGAGGCGTTGACGAACAGCGACTCGCTATGGCCGAGATGCGTCTGCCAGTCGGCGGAGCCCATCTTGTCGGCGATCAGCTTGTCGGCGGTCTCCGCGTCGGGCACCCGCAGCAGTGCTTCGGCGAGGCACATCAAGACCACGCCTTCCTGGTTCGAGAGGTCGTATTCCCGCATGAAGGCATCGAGCCCGCCGTGCGCCTCCGCCTCGGCGCGGATGCGTTGGACCAGCCGCGTCGCCGCCGCTGCCACCCGCCGGCGCGACGCCTCGCCCAGATCGGCCTCGGCGATCAGCGCGTCGACCACCGTCGTCTCGTCGGCGTGGTGGGCGGCCTGGATGGCGGCTCGCGTGCCGCGGGTCTCAGGGAATTCGCCGATGAACGGCACAGGCTGCCTCCTTCGTTGGGGAATCCCTTGGCGCTGGGGAATCCCTTGGTGTCGAAAACATGGGCCGCCGGGCGCCGGCTGTGGAGAGCTTGCCTCGCAGCGCCGGCGCGGATCAAGATGGGACGATGACAACCGGACGGCACACGTGATGGCACATCCGCTGATCGTTGGAATTACCGGCGCCACCGGCGTCGCCTACGGCATCGAGATCCTGCGGGCCATGCGCCGGCACGGCCGTCCGGCGCACCTGATCGTCTCGGAAATGGGGCTCAGGACATTGGCCCTGGAGACCGACCTCAGCGCCGACGAGGTGCGCGCCCTCGCCGACGTGAGCTACAGCAACAAGGATCTGGCGGCGGCGCCGTCCAGCGGTTCGTTTCCGACCTGCGGCATGATCGTCGCCCCCTGTTCGGTGAAAACGCTGTCGGGTATCGCCAATGCGTTTACCGTCAACCTGATGATCCGCGCCGCCGATGTGACGTTGAAGGAACGCCGGCCGCTGGTGCTGATGGTGCGCGAAACGCCGCTGCACGTCGGCCATTTGCGGCTGATGACGCAAGCGGCGGAGGCCGGCGCCATCATCATGCCGCCGCTGCCGGCGTTCTATCAGCGGCCCG
>CAZBWP010000254.1:0-2354 GCA_964495295.1 uncultured Rhodospirillaceae bacterium
TCAGCGCGGCGATGACGTTCTTGCGCGCCTGCACCTTCTCGTCCGGCGCGACGGCATCCTCGAGGTCGAGGAAGATCACGTCGGCTTGGCTCTTGGTCGCCTTCTCGATGAACGAGGGATTGGAGCCGGGCACCGCCAGTTCCGAGCGGTTGAGGCGCGCCGGCGCCTGTTCGATGATGGTGAAACTCATGGATGTCTCCTCCCGAGGACGCCGCCGGGCGATGCCATGGCACATCGTCCCGATGCATGGAGTGCACCGTTGCCGGCAAGCCGGTCCAGGTCAACCATCTTCGCGATCGCCCAACTCCCGCTCCCCTGGTCGTGAAGGTCGCCCTGGACTCCACGCGATCGCCTCCGGATAACGGGCCGGTCGGGTTTGCACCCGCCGCGTTTGCCGCCGCCCCCTCGACAGGACCGTCCCCATGCTCCACGGCCTCAGACCCTACCTGCTGCTCAGCGCCCTCTGCCTCTGCCTCTACCTGCCGGGGCTGGCGAGCCTGCCGGCCACCGACCGGGACGAGGGCCGCCACGTCCAGGCGACCAAGCAGATGCTGGAGACCGGCGATCTCATCGACATGCGCCTGCAGGAGGCCCCCTACTACAAGAAGCCGATCGGCAGACAGTGGCTGCAGGGTATCGCCGTCACCCTCACCGGCGCCCTCACCGGCGGCCTGGCCGGCGACGACCACCGCACCGAGGTCTGGGCCTACCGCATCCCCTCGGTGGTCGGCGCCTGGGCGGCGGTGCTGCTGACGTTCGCGCTGGGCACACGCCTGTTCGACCGGCGCACCGCACTGCTTGGCGCGGCGCTGCTCGGCGGCTCGCTGATCCTGGTGGTGGAGGCCCACCTCGCCACCCACGACGCCCTGCTGCTGGCGACCGTCGTCGCCGCGCAGACCGTCCTGGCGCGCCTCTACATGACCGCGCGCGCCGGCCCGGAAGGCGACGACTCGCCGGCCGGGCTGCCGCTCGCCGTCGCCATGGTGTTCTGGGTGGCGATCGCCTGCGGCATCCTGGTGAAGGGGCCGATCGCGCCCTTTGTCGTGCTGCTGACGGGACTCGCGCTTGTCCTCGCCGACCGCGACCGGCATTGGCTCGGCGGGCTTCGGCCGCGCCTGGGACTGCCGCTGATGCTGGCGCTGGTGTTGCCGTGGTTCATCGCCATCGGCGTGGTCTCCGACGGCGATTTCTATCGCGAGTCCCTGGGTATCGACCTGGGCGCCAAGCTCGTCTCCGGCCAGGAATCCCACGGCGCGCCACCCGGCTATTTCGCGCTGCTGATGCTGCTGACCTTCTGGCCCGGCTCGCTCTATGCGTGGCCGGCGTTGTGGCAGGCGGTGCGGAACCGCATCGTCCCCGGCGACCGCTTCTGCCTCGCCTGGCTGGTGCCGGCCTGGATCGTCTTCGAGGCGGTGCCGACCAAGCTGCCCCACTACACGCTGCCGCTCTATCCGGCGCTGGCGCTGCTGACCGCGGCGGCGGTGCTGACCCTGGCCGGGGAGCGCCGGGTCGATTTCCGGGCGCTGTGGGTCAAGGGGCTCCAGGTGCTGTGGGCGCTGCCGGGCCTGGCCCTCGCCGTCGCCGCCGTCGCCGGGCCGATCTGGCTGGGCGACGGGCCGACGGCATGGTCGCTCATCCCCGCCACCGCCGGTCTCGCCACCGCGGCGGCGGGTCTCTGGCTCGCCTGGCATGGGCGGGCGCTGCAGGCGACCCTCGCCGCCCTCGCCCTCGGCAGCGTCACCATGATCGCGACGATCCACTGGATCCTGCCGCGGCTGGACACGGTCTGGGTCAGCCGCGAGATCGCCACGACGCTCGCGGACGTCGCCCCCGACCGCGACGGCCCGGTCGCCATCGCCGGCTACGCCGAACCATCGGCGGTCTTCCTGCTCGGCACCGACACGCTGCTCGCCGACAGCGGCGCCGATGCGGCCCGCCATCTGGCGGCCCACTCGGGTGCCGTCGCCGTCATCGACGAACGCCAGGAGGAGTCCTTCCAGGCGGCGCTCGCGGCCGACGACCTGCGGGTCGAGACCCTGGCCGAGATCCGGGGCCTCAACTACTCCAACGGCCGCCGGCTGCGACTGACCGTCTATCGCGCCGCGCCGTGAGGCGTGCCCGCGGTTGCGCTTATGTTGGAAACGGGGCCTCCGGCGCCGAGGTGGCCAGCAGCAGCACGATGCCGAGCCCGAGGATGGCGAGCGCGCCAAGGACGCCGAACGCCCGGTAGCCCCAGGCGAGCCAGCCGGCGCGGACGCCGACGAGGCGCAGCGCCGTCCGCTTCGACCAGAGCGTCAGGATGGCGAGCGCCGACACGGTGATCGCGGTGCCGAGCGCCATCGCCAACGTCGACA
>CAZBWP010000254.1:2454-3941 GCA_964495295.1 uncultured Rhodospirillaceae bacterium
ATGGCGAGCGCCGACACGGTGATCGCGGTGCCGAGCGCCATCGCCAACGTCGACACCACGCCGACGGCATAGAGCCCGATGGTGTTGGCGAACAGCAGCACGAAGATGGCGCCGCTGCACGGTCGGATGCCGATGGCGGCGACGATCGAGCCGGCGCCGAGCCAAGTCATGCGGTCGGGCGCGCCGGGTGGCGCGACGTGGTGGTCGTGACCGCAGTCGTGGTGCGGCGCCGCATCGGCCGCCGATGGCGCGCCGCGAACCAGGTTGCGCAGGCTCGCCACCAGCATCCAGGCACCCAGGGCGACGATCATCCCGGCGCTGACCATGGCCATGGTGTCGAGGGAGTCCCCGGTCGTCACCCCCGCCCCTTGCAGCGCGAACAGGATGGCGGTGACGAGCAGGATCGCGGTGACCGCCTGCGCCAGGGACGCGGCGAACGACAGGCCGATGCCCCGCCTGACCGCGCGTTCGTTGGCCAGAAGGTAGGCGGAGATCACCGCCTTGCCGTGCCCCGGCCCGGCGGCGTGGAAGATGCCATAGAGGAAGCTGAGCACGAGCAGCGCGAACACCGCCGCGGCCGAGTGCTCCGCCTTGACGGCGCGCAGCGCCCCCGCCAGCCCTGCATAGAGCCGGCGCTGCTGGTCCTGGATGGTGGCGACGATACCGCCCGTCGGCGACCGCGGCGCCGCGACGGCCGGCGGCACCGGCTCTTCGGCCCGCGGCGCGAACAGGGAGTCCAGCGGCAGCGGCGGTTCAGACTCGACCGCGGCCGACGGCGCGGCGGCCGTGACCAGCACCGCCAGAAGGATCAGGAGCAAGGCTCTCAGCATCGCCTCAGCCGGCCGGCCGGCACCTCAGCCGGATCGACCGCGCGTAGGCGGCGGCGCGGCCGCTCGCGGGATCGAGGGTCTGGAAAAAGCTCTCGGGTTGCATCTGCAAGTTGTCACCCGATTCCTCCGGCTCGACGACCGCGAAGTGGCAGGCGCTCGGCATCGCGCCGTTGACCCGCACCGGCTGGTTCCGCAACAGATCGATGGCGATGTAGAAGGTGGGATCGTACATGGCGATGGCCACGTCGACTGCGCGCGGATCGACGGGCGCCGTGAGCGGCAGGTGCATCCACATGGCCAGCCGGCCGCCCACCGACCGCATGCCGAACTCCCGCACCTCGCCGAAATCCACGGACCGGCCATCCACCTCCACCACCGTGAAATAGCCCCACTCCCGCAACTCGCGAACGTTGGTCTCGGCCAGCGGCGCCAGTTCTTCCGCCGACACCGTGCCGTCGCCGTCCGCGTCCAGCCCCTCCGTGGCAAAGGCGCTGTACATCTCGTCGAACGCCCAATAGACGCGCACCCCCCGCAGCCGCTCGGCGTCATCGAACATCAACTCGGCGACGGCGTCGATCCACACGTGCGGATGCGCCCAGGCGACCGGCGTCCAGGCCAGCACCCACGCCGACACGACCGTCAACATCCGTGCCGCCC
>CAZBWP010000255.1:0-3913 GCA_964495295.1 uncultured Rhodospirillaceae bacterium
CCTTGCCGTCGAGGGCCACCATCGCGACCGCGGTCAGGGTGAGCAGTTCCAGGGCGACGTAGAGATTGAACAGGTCGGCGCCGACGAACACCGCGTTCAAGCCCGCCCCCATGAAGAACAGCAGCGGCCAGAAGGCGAAGGCGGCGCGACTCTCGCCGCTGCCGGACCCATTGAAGCCGCTCCGCGCGATCAGCGCGACCGCCGCGGTCACCACCGCGGCCATGACCAGGAAGGCGGCGGCGAGCCCGTCCAGCGAGACGGCGATGCCGAGCGGCGGCGCCCAGCCGCCGACCGCGTGCCCGACCGGGCCGTCGCGGGCCACCTGAAGGGCGGCACCGACGGCGATGACCAGGCCGGCGCCGGCGGCCGGCACCGCCAGATGTCGCGCGTGCCGGCCGAGCGGGATGGCCGCGAGCCCGCACGCCAGCGGCAGGGCGACGGCAAAGATCGCCCACACCGATGACGCGGCGAGCCCTTCAGTCCATGCCAGACTCACCGCCCGATCCCTCGTCTTCTCCCGGCAGCGCCACCCGGCCGGTTGCCTCGAACAGCCGGACCACCAGGGTCACCGCCAGCGCCGTCGCGGCGAGGGCGACGACGATGCCGGTGATCACCAGGGCCTGCGGCACCGGGTCGGCACCCTGATCGGGCAGGCGATAGCCGAGACCGCCGAACACCAGGAAGATGCCGCTGCCGATGACGTTGAACGCGAGGATCCGCCGCAGCAGATGGCCCTGCGACGTCAGACCGAATACGCCGATGCCGACGACGATCGCCCCGGCGACGCTGAACAGCATGGCCGAGGTCATGGCTGTCGCCTCGGCACGCCGAGCACGAGCAGGGCAAGGGTCGCGGCGATGGAGACGGTCAGGCTCGCCTCGATGACCAGGATCAGGACCTTGGCCGCATCCGGCGGAAAGCCGAGAAAGGCGCCTCGGATCAGCCCCGCGGTGCCGATCACCAGGAAAACGGCGGGGCCGAAGACGAGGGCGAGGCGGAGGCGAAGGCTGGAGACCGGCGGGGCTTCGGCCAGCCCCGCCATGGCGACCAGCACCCAGACGGCGGCGAGGACGGTGCCCGCCTGAAACGCGCCGCCGGGCGCGTGGCTGCCGGCCCAGAGCAGATGGATGCCGACGAGGAAGCCCACCACCGGCAGCAGGCGGCCGAGGGTGGCGAGCACCCCATCCGGGACGGCGTGCTGCCTCGGCCCCGGCAACCCGCCCCAGAAGGCATCGGCGGACAGCGACCACACGGCTACCAGTGCCGTCAGAATGACGACGCTTTCCAGCAGCGTATCATAGGCGCGGAAGTTCAGCAGGACGGCGGTCACCGGGTTGGTCACCCCCGACACCGCCAGACGGTCGTCGACGTGGGCGATCAGGCCGGCGCCGTCCTCGGGCAGGCTCAGCACGACCGACGCCAGCGCGGTGGCGGCGGCGAGCGACACGACAGCGGTTACGGCGCGACGGGCAACACGCCAACGGGGCCGTTCCGCCGGGGCGGCTCGCGGCCGGGCGTGCGCCCCGTCCCGTCGCAGCCGCCCGGCCGCGCCGATGAGCAGCAAGCCGGTGAGACCGGCGCCGATGGCGGCCTCCGCCAGGGCGACGTCAATGGCATCCAGGCGCACCCAGGCGACCGAGACGAACAGGCCGTAGACGACGAAAAACACGACGGCGGCCAGCAGTTCGCGGGCGACCACGGCGCCAATGGCGACGCCGATCACCAACAGGCAGAGCAGCCCGTCGAAGACGAGGCCCGGCGTCACGGACGCGACCTGGCGAAGGTCCGTTGCAGTGACCCGGACAAGGCGGCGCGGGCGACCAGTTGCGACATCGCCGCCGCCGCCAGGATCGCCAGCAGCCAGACGACGAGGAGCTTGAGCACGAGCCAGATCGAACCGGCCTGGAAGGCAACGCCGACGACGACCAGGCCGAGCCCCAGGTTGTCGGCCTTGGTCAGCGCATGCAGCCGGCAGAAGACATCGGGAAAGCGCAGCAGACCCACGGTTCCGGCGACGAAGAACACGACGCCGACGGACACGAAGGCGAGGGTCGCCACGTCGGCGAAGGTCACCACGGGCTCTCCTCCTCCGGATCTCCGGCACCATCGCGGCTCGCCGCCTTGACCAGGGCAACGGCGGCGAAGGCGGCAAGCAGGGCCAGCACGAGGGCGACGTCGACGATCGGCCAGCTGCCGCTGGCGCCGGCGAGCAGCAGCAGCACGGCGATGCCGCCGGTGCCGGCGAGCTGTGCCGCCATCATCCGGTCGGCCGGGGTCGGACCGCGAAACACCCGGATCAGGCTCGCCGCGATGGACAGCAGCAGCAGGCCGGCGAACAGGAACAGAACCTCAGGCATCGGCCGAGTCCGTGGCAAGGCCAAGGGTTTCGCCGATCCGCCGCTCCTCCCGGGCGACCGCGGCGGCGACCGGCCGTTCGTCATCCAGGCAATGGATGAGGAGGGTTCCGTCGTGAGTCCCGGCGGCCAGCGTGCCCGGCATCAGGCTCAGCACGCCGCCCAGGGACACCCTGGGTGGCCCCGGCGGCAGCCGGACACCATGCATGAGCCACGCCGGGCGCAGCGGCAGGCGGGGATGCAGCGCCCGCCACGCCACATCCACCCCGCCCGTGATCGAGGCGGCGACGAAACCCGGCGCCAGCCCGAGCACGGCGGCCAGCCGCACCGGGTGGCCGGTGGGTGGCAACAGGCGAAGGCTCAAACCGACGGCCGCCCCGGCGGCGGCCGCGCCCACCAGCCAAGCGGACGGATCGCCTTCCGTCAGCACCAGCCACAGGCCGAACAACACCACAAAGCGTTTGAGGACGGTGGTCATCGCGATCCCGGCTCCGAGCGAACGCGGCCGGACAGTTCCACATTTCGCCGGCCGGCTCAATGCATCCTCAGTCCTGGTCACACCGCCGGCAGGCGGTGCCGCGCCCCAGCGACACCTCGTCGCGTCGGCACGGTCGCCAATCGGCACACCTTCAGATAGGGTCAGGCTCCTGGTGTCAAACCACCCTTCTGACGGTGTCGACGCGACAACCGCAAAGGGACGTCCCTGGGAGGCCCGCAATGGTCGCTGGCGCGCACGCCGATCATCCGCCCGACAAGCGCATCCTCTACATCGCCGATCCCATGTGCTCGTGGTGCTGGGGGTTCTCGCCGGTGATCGGCGCCATTGCCGAGGCGGCGGCCGGCCGTGCCTGGATCAAGGTCGTGGTCGGCGGCCTGCGCCCGGGCACGACCGAGCCGATGGTCGAGCGGGCCAAGGCCGCCGTCCGCCACCACTGGGAGCAGGTGCTGGCGGAAACCGGTCAGCCGTTCGACTTCGGCTTCTTCGACCGCGACGCCTTCGTCTACGACACCGAGCCGGCGTGCCGCGCCGTCGTCGTCGTCCGCGGCCTCGATCCCGCCCTGGCGCTGCCGTACTTCGAACACGTGCAGCGATCGTTCTACGCCACGGGACGCGACGTCACCTCGGGCGATGTGCTGGCCGATCTCGCCACCGGCTTCGTCGATCCCGGCGCCTTCCGCGAGCGCTTCGCCGCGCCCGAGTGGGTAGCGGCGATGCGGTCGGACTTTGCCCTCGCCCAGTCCCTGGGGATCGCCGGCTTCCCGGCCGTGGTGCTCGCCGACGACGCCGGCTACCGCTTGCTCACCATGGGCTATCAGCGGTACGAGCAGCTCGGAAGGCCGTTGGAGCGGTGGCTCGCCACATAGGCGCGCCGCCGCGCGGCTGTCCGCTGCGCGGCAGTATAGGCAGTTCCCGGCGGCCGGCCGTTGCCCGCCGCCGGGAACTGCCTATACTGCCGCGCTTTCGCGGATTCTCAGGGGATGCTTGGTGATGGCCGATGCCGTAAGGAAGGTGGTTCTCGCGTATTCGGGCGGGCTCGACACGTCGGTGCTGTTGCGCT
>CAZBWP010000256.1:0-2078 GCA_964495295.1 uncultured Rhodospirillaceae bacterium
CGCGCCGAGCGGACCATTCGCAGCCTGACGCGGCACGGCCAGCGCACCGCCCTGGTGCGACGCGTCGGTGACACGGCGATGCTGCCGGTGGAGGCGGTGGTGCCCGGCGACCTGATCGCCCTGTCGGCCGGGATGTTCGCTGCCGCCGATGCTCGCCTCGTCGCCGCCACCGACCTCACCGTCAACGAATCGATGCTGACCGGCGAGAGCCTGCCCGTGCGCAAGGATGCCGGGGCCGTCGCCCGCGGCACCGCGCCGATCGGCGACCGGCTGAACATGGTCTACAAGGGCACGGTGGTCACCGGCGGCAGCGGCCTTGCCGTGGTGGTGGCCACCGGCGATGCCACCGAGATCGGCGCCATCCGCAGCATGGTGAGCGAGGCCGACACGCCGGAGACGCCGATGCAGCGCCAGCTCGGCGACATGGGCCGGCTGCTCGCCTACGTGTCCGGCAGCGTCTGCATCGGCGTGCTGGGGATCGGCCTGCTGCGCGGCTACGGCTTCTTCCCGATGCTCAAGGCATCGACGGCGCTGGCCGTGGCCGCCGTGCCCGAGGGCCTGCCGGCGGTGGCGACGACCACGCTGGCGCTGGGCATGAACGCCATGCGCCGGCAGAAGGTGCTGATCCGTCGCCTGGAAGCGGTGGAGACCCTCGGCTCGGTGGGCGTCATCGGCTTCGACAAGACCGGAACGTTGACCATCAACCGCATGGTGTTGACCGAAGCGCGCACCGCCGCCGCCACGTTCCGCAGGGCCCCCGCGGCCCCCGGGTCCGGACAGGCGTTCGAGCCGGTCCCGGCGACCGACGGCGGACCCGAGCCCGAGGCGGCGCGGGCCGACCTCGTTCGCCTGTTCGAGATCGCGACGCTGTGCAACGAGGCGACCTTCGCGGACCAGCCCGGAGCCGACGCAAGCAAAGGCGGCACCAAAGGCGCCACCATGGACGGCAGCGCCACCGAAACGGCGCTGCTGCACGGCGCCCTGGCCGCCGGCGTCGACATCGCAGCATTGCGTCGGGACTGGCCGGTCGACCACATCCGGCGCCGCAGCGAAGACGCCAACGTGATGATCACCTATCACACCGGACCCGGCGGCGCCCGGCTGGCGGCGGTCAAGGGCGCACCGGCGGAAGTCCTGGAGCGCTGCACCCGGATCCGCCGCGCGGGCGTCATCGACGCGCTGAGCGAGGAGGACGTCGCCGCGGTGGCCGCCGGCAACGACGCCATGGCCGCGGCGGCGCTGCGGGTCCTCGGCGTCGCCTGTGGCGAGCACGACGGGAACGACGCGAAAACCGACGCGGACGGGTTGGTCTGGCTCGGCTTGGTCGGCATGACCGATCCGTTGCGCCCCGGCATGCGCGACCTGATGCACACCTTCCACAACGCCGGCATCCGCACGGTGATGATCACCGGCGATCAAAGCGCCACCGCCTATGCCGTCGCCCGCGAGCTCGATCTCAATCGCGGGCGACAGGTGCGGATCCTGGAAGCGACCGACCTGGAGGCCGTCGCCCCGGACGTGTTGGCGGCGCTGACCGGCCAGGCCGACGTATTCGCGCGCGTCAGCCCGGCGCACAAGCTCAGGATCGTCCGGGGGCTGCAGCAGAGCGGTCACGTCGTCGCCATGACCGGCGACGGGGTCAACGACGGACCGGCGCTCAAGGCCGCCGACGTGGGCGTGGCAATGGGCGCCGCAGGATCGGACGTCGCCCACGAACTGGCGGACGTGGTCATCGAGGACGACAACATCGAAACCATGGCCGTGGCGGTGGGCCGGGGCCGGACCATTTATCGCAACATCCAGAAGTCACTGCATTTCTTGCTGGCGACCAATCTCAGCGAGGTGATCGTCGTCTCGGCGGGCACGGCGCTCGGCATGGGCCAGCCGCTGACGCCGATGCAGTTGCTGTGGATCAACCTGGTCAGCGACATCTTCCCCGGCATCGCCTTGTCCCTGGAACCGCCGACCCCCGACGTCTTGTTGCGCCCGCCGCGCGATCCGGCCACCCCCATCGTCGGCTCGCGCGACCTGTCACGCATGGCGGCCGAGGGTGCCGTGATCAGCGCCGGCGCGCTGGC
>CAZBWP010000256.1:2178-3870 GCA_964495295.1 uncultured Rhodospirillaceae bacterium
TCCTGCCCTTCCTCGTCATCGAGGGCAGCAAGCCATGGCTGATCCGGCTCGGCGGCGAGGACGACCCGCCGGCCGCGGCGTCGCAATCGGCAACCGGGGAGGAACGGGAGACTCCATGACCCAGGACTTCGTGTTCACATCGGAAGCGGTCACGGAGGGGCATCCGGACAAGCTCTGTGACCAGATCAGCGACGCCATCGTCGACCGCTTTTTGCAGGGCGACCGCTTCGCCCGGGTCGTCGCGGAGACCGCCGTGACCACCGGCATCGCCTTCATCGCGGTTCGGTTCCGCGCCCGCACCTCAGTCGATCTGCCGACGGTGGCCCGCGATGTCATCGCGCGGGTCGGTTACGACGCGGAGACCTTCAACGCGCGGACCTGCAGCATCATGACCTCGATCAACGAACTCCCCGTCGAAGCCTTCGACGATCTCGATGAACGCGAGCTGGCGGACGCGGCGGTGGATCGCATGCCGGCGAGCCACCTGGTGACGGTCTTCGGCTATGCGTGCGATCACACGCCGGCGCTGATGCCGCTGCCGATCTGGCTGGCACGCAAGCTCGCCTGCCGCCTCGCCGCGGTGCGCCGCTCGGGGCAATTGTCCTATCTCACGCCCGACGGCACGGTCCAGGTCGCCGTGGAATTTCGCGACCGCCGGCCGCGACGGATCCACAGCGTCACGCTGGTCACCGCCGTCGAGCCGGCCAAGGCCATCGACACCGGCACTCTGGATCGCGACCTGCGCCGGCACGTGATCGAGCCGTCGTTCGCGGACGAGGCGACCGCGCCCGACCACGAGACCATCGTGTTCATCAATCCCGGCGGCACCTTCTACGGCGGTGGTCCGGCGATGCATGCCGGCCTGACCGGACGCAAGATGGCCGCCGACACCTATGGCGGCTTCTCGCGGCAAAGCGCCGCCGGGCTTAGCGGCAAGGACCCGACGCGCATCGATCGCATCGGCGCCTATGCGGCGCGCTTCGCGGCCCGCACCATCGTCGCCGCCGGGCTCGCCCGCGAATGCGAGGTGCAGCTCAGCTATTCCATCGGCATCGCGAGGCCGGTCAGCGCGCACGTCAACACCTTCGGCACCGGACACATCGCCGACGCGGAGATCGCCGGCCGGGTCGGGGAGCTGTTCGATTTCCGGCCGGCCGCGATCATCCGCACCTTCGACCTGCGCGGCCAGCCGCAGCGCCAGCGCCAGGGGTTCTACGAACGGCTGGCAACCTACGGACACGTCGGCCGGCCGGACATGGAGCTGCCCTGGGAGGCAGACGACCTGGTCAAGGCCATCGCCGGGTAGCGTCTGCCCCTCGCCAGAGCCCTGCTTCGTCAGGGCTCGTCGGGCCACCGCTGGCCGATGGAGAGGGCGCGCAGGGCATACCAGAGCGCGCTGATCGCCGGCACGGCGATGCGCCCGCGCGCCGCCTGGACGATGGCCATCACCAGGAACAAGGCGGCTAGCATGGTGCGGAGATCGCCGCGGCCGCCCGATGCCGCGGCGAAGTGTCGGTTGGCGCTGGCGATGGCCGCGAACCACTGCTCGCTGGGTGGCGTGGCCGTCGCATCCGCGGCCGGCGCGGCGGCCATGGCGAACAGCTTGCCGGCGCGGGCGTAGCCGTCGACCGCCGCGGCGTCGACGGTGTGGCTGATCAGCAGGCTGCCGGTCCGAATATTCGCCTCGACCGC
>CAZBWP010000257.1:0-3861 GCA_964495295.1 uncultured Rhodospirillaceae bacterium
CCGGCACTGACACCATCACGCTGGCGGACGGGACGGCGGCGCAGACATCCATCAGCATCCCGGCCGGGAGCACGGTCACGCTGGTCGGCCAGATCGATGAAGGCGCCGGCGTCTGGAACGTCGAGGCGGCAGGCAGCGGCAGCGGCGGGCCCGTGACCGGCCAGGACGTGACGATCACGCCGTTCACCGCAGGCAACGCGGTGGTGCTGGACGCCGAAGGGAACCTGGTCGACGGCGGCGTGCCTCCGGGCGGCGTCGGCGGCACGACGAACATCACCATCGTCGAGGGCCCGACGGGCGTCGAGGTCCAATCCAGCAGTGGTACCAACGACAGCATCGCCTTGGCGACGACGACCAACGCCGGCGTCATGGCCCCGGCGGACAAAACGAAGCTGGACGGGGTCGCCTCCGGGGCCAACAATTACAGCCACCCCAATCACACGGGTGACGTGACCTCGACCGGCGACGGCGCGACGGCCATCGTCAACGATGCCGTGACCAACGCCAAACTGGCGAACATGGCGCAGGGCACCATCAAGGGTCGGCAGGCGGCGGGCGGCACCGGCGATCCAGAAGATCTGACGGCGGCCCAGGCGCGGACGGCGATGGAGCTGGGCACGGCGGCGACGCAGAACGTCGGCACCAGCGCCGGCAACGTCGTCCAACTCGATGGTTCAGCGCGCCTGCCGGCCGTGGACGGCTCGCTGTTGACGAACCTGCCGGGCGGTGTGGGAAGCGGCGACGCGACGATCCACACGCCGGCCGAGGATGCCAGCGAGCTGCGGATGATGACCGCCGCCGCGGACCTGAACGGCAAGGACGCCGGCGACATCCTCCTCGGCCACGCCAACGCCCAGTACCAGCTGGCCCCGGATGAATTCGTCGCTGGTCAGCGGGTGCGCCTGACGTGGACGAACGCGGCGCCGGACCAGGCCGAGCCCATCATCCTGCCGGTGACGTGCACCGCATTCCCGGCGCCGGCGGTCATCACCTCCCGCTTCCAGGGGATCGAGATCCTGGCAGCCGGGCCAACGGACTTTCGCATCCGCTCGCTGCCGGCCTGGACGCCTGGGGCGTTCGGTGAGCCCGAGCCTGATCCGGACCCGCCGGGCGACTTCACGGAATACTTCCATCCGTTCGGCGGCGCCGGCGAAACGGCGTACCTGGCGCACCCCGACGGCACCCGTTACGCCGAGGGGCTCTCCGGCGTGAAGAAGGCGCTGATCCTGATCGCCGCCACGTGGGCCGCCCCGGCTGCGTTGCAACGTCACCTTTTGACGGTCACGAACAGTGGCGCTCTCATCGCCCGCAACAGCTCGAACCTGATGATTTCGCCCTGGTCGGACACGGCTGGCGCGGTCCTGGCGCTGACGGCCAACGCGACCTTGTGGGGGGCTGCTGTTCCCAACGACAGCCGCGCGCACTTCCTGATGTCCATCGACAACGAACTCGGCTCGTACAAGATGCACCAGCTCCTGTTCCGGCAGGCGCAGGGCTTTGCGCGGGCGAACGCCACCTTCCAGAACGTGACCTTCACCGGCACCGACCAGCCGATCCGCCTCCAGGACGTGGCGCGATCCGGCCCGGACCAAGCCGTTACGGTTGGGGCCGGCAACCTCTCCGGGGGGAACCCGCACGTCGGCGGCATCGGCCGCGTCACGATCTGGCCGGGCATCGCGCCGGACCTCAGCGCCTGGACGGACACCGACTTGGCCAACCTGTGGAACACCACCACCGGCGCGCTGGTCGATCCCGCCTTGGCGCATACGCTGCTCGGGACGCCGGCCCTCGATCTGGTCGGCACGCAGGCGTCCAACTGGACGGATCAGGCGGGCACCTTCGGCATCTGGGGCAACATGGTGGACTTCAGTTGATGCCCGCGCCCCCGAAGATCTTCATCACCGACCAGGATGTCGTCCTGACCAAGGCGACGCATCCAGCGTGGAACAGCGTCATCGCGGCGCTGCACGCTGCGGCCAATCAGTCCTACGGGTCATCGACACCGCGCCGGGTGTTCCTGATCGCTGGCGAGAGCGAGGCCGATCGCCGCTGGGACGTGCCCGACGCGTTCATCCCCGGATCGCCGTCGGGGACAACGTTCGGGTCGCAAGACCTGAACCTGGAGTTCTACGGCGTGCGCAACAGCGCCGGCCAACGGCCGCTGATCGGGCCATCGGATACCGTCCTCGGCTATGACTGGTCCGAGGCGCGCCTATCCCCCTTCAGGCCGACGCTGTTCACCATGGCCAACAATTGTTCCGGGCGCTTTCTGGTGCAGAGCATCGAGTCGCGCGGCATGAACATAATCGGGATGGGAACGGGGATTCTCGAACAGTTCACTCCGAACTGGACCCGCACGCGCCCGCAGACGGCCATCCTCCGCGATTTGGTCAGCGCGGGCGCTGGGCGCGTGCTGTCGGCGTCCTTCGAGATGCCGCAATACAACTACCTGCAACAGCGCGGCACGGCGAACGACACCATCATCGTCGAGGATTGCACCTTTATCGAGGGCACCGGCACGCACCTGTTCTACGTTGACCAGATCCGCGCATCTCACTTCCGCCGCAACAAGTTCTCTGGGCCGAACGACAACGCAACGCATCCGTTTCGGGGCGTCGGCATGGACTGCTTCATCACCGACAACATCATCTCCGACGGCAACCTGGAGGGCACGATCCAGGACAAGCGGAACGAGCCCTGGTGGTGGAACCAGCACTTGGCCGTGCCCGCGAGCAAGGTGTTTACTGGGTCCACGTCGCAAGACACCTACATCTGGCCCTTTCGCCTCGCGCCGGGCAATGAGAGCCTGCTGCGGGTGACGATTTCGGGGGCGGCGCCCATCGGCGGCCTCAAGACGTTGGGGGTCGATTACACCCTGGCGAACGTGGGCGACCCTACCACCAACGTCGTCCTGTCGCCGGAGTTGACGGCTGATCTCACCGGCCGGAACGTGACGCTGAGCATCAGCAACTACCTGATGCCGAAAGACCCGCCGTCGATGGTCCATCGGACGGGCGGAGCGCCCCTCTCCGTCCAGCACGGACAGAAAATGGTGGTCGAGGGCAACACCATCATCAAGGCCGAAGGCTATGGCGGATCGCAGCCGTTCGACTTCTGCACCTGGCAGAAGCGGTGGGCGTGGTTTGGTGGGCAGGCGCTGCCCTACAAGCCGCATCTCGGGCGGCGGGTCTGGGACAGTTGGGTCTGGGAGAACGGTCAGCCGACCCCGATGCGTGGCCCGGATTACTGCGACCAGTGGAACGACGCCTATTGGCAGTCGATCACGGACGCCGGCATTACGATGGAGCACCCGACCTACGAGCGGATGCACAACCCGCACATCAATCACTTCCTGCTTGGGCCGAACACGTTCGTCATCGGAGAAGACCCCGCCAACCGTCGGCAGTCGATGACGATCATCAAGGCCGAGACGGACTATCCGTCGCACACCGACGCGGGCATCCCTCGCGCGTGGCATGCTTACGGCCCAAACAGCGGGCACCCCTATCCGAGCGGGCCGGCCGGCATGCAGGCCCGCTCGCAGTGCGTCGTCTGGCCGCAAGAGGGGCACACCTTTGTCGGGGATTGGCAGACCTACCCGAAGACATGGACCGTCGGCATCAGCACGCAGGCGAGCCACAACGGCCTGTTCAACTGGCAGCCGTTCGCCTGGACCAGCGAGAATAGAGGGTTCAAGCGATCCGGCGATCCAGGGGACATCACGCGCGAAGGCGACTGGGCGTGGATCCCCCGCATCCACCTGCTGCAGCCCGCCGACGTGCCCAACGGCTACCCCGATTGGTGGGAGAGCAAGCGCGACCCGGAGGCCGGCAACCCGGCGCCGGATTATCAACATATGAT
>CAZBWP010000258.1:0-3838 GCA_964495295.1 uncultured Rhodospirillaceae bacterium
GCCACCACGATGGTTGCCGCGGCCACCCCGTAAAACCCCAATGCAGCCCCGATGACGACGGTGAAACCCGCATGCAGGGCGAGCAGCGCCGCCAGCGTCGCCGCCAGCACCGATGCACAGCCGTTGATCCCCCAAGCCCAGGGCACCAGCGCCGGGGCGCGCTGCGAAACGTCGGTGAGAGCGATGGGAAAGGGCAGGCCCATGCACGTCGCGACCGGCGCGACCAAGACCAGCGCAACCGCGATTCGGACCGCCCGACCGGCCCCGGCGACATGTTCGAAGAACAGCTCTTGCAGCACCAGGGTCGCCGTCGCGAAGGTGGCGATCAGGATCACGGCGCCGACGACGGCCCGCGCCGGGCCGCCGCACAGGCGGGTCCACCATGCGGCGGCACCACTGCCCAGTCCCGCGAACACCAGAAAGCCTGCGAGGGTCACCGCGACCGCATACAGGGGATGGCCGAGAAACAGCTGGAAGCGTTGGATGAAACTCATTTCGACGAACAGGAACGCGAGGCCGAGGGCGACGAAATAGACGACCAGCGTGCCGCGGCGCCAGCATCCCCGATCGCTGCCGACGGTCTCCGGCCGCCCGCCCGTGCGCGCCGCCATCAGCGGTCCCACGACCAGCAGCAGGCTGAGCAGCAAAGCCTGGACGATGGTCGCCAGCAGCACCGGGTAGCCCCAGTCGATCAGCCCGAAGCCCCCTCCCGTCGGGTCGCCGACCAGGTCAAGAAGCGTCGATGTCTTCAGGAAATGGAAGAAGTATGGCCGGTCATCGGTGGCGGGTGCGACGTCGAAGCGATAGGCGGCAAGGAAGCGATCCCGATCCGGGCCAAGCAGTCCCGCCGCCCCGTCGAAGAACAGCGGCTGGTCCAGCACCGCGTGCCGGTTCGCCTCTTCGGGCAACATCGCCGGAAGATGCACCAGATCGAAGCCGCGATCGGCGGAGAATCTCCTGACGACGTCGATGTCTCGGGCCGAAAGCGGGACGGGGCCGACCACCAGCGTCACCGTTTGCCAGCCGCGAATCACCGCCATGTGCCGACCCGGGTCCTCGATGCCGAGCCGTTGCAGCGCCAGGGCCGCGGTCGCGATCAGCTTCAGGCTGTCCCGCGGCGGCACCCTCAGCCAGCGCGTTACCGCCAGAAGCCCTCCGTCAGCGGCGAGCCGGCGGAGGAACAGCTCGAAGGCCTCCACCGTGTAGAGCGAGCTCTCACCGATGGCATGCAAGCCCGCCGAGGCCGCGGTGAACGAATCGAGCAGGGCGATGCTGATCACGTCGAAAGACTCGTCGGTCGCCTGGGCGAAGCTGCGCGCCTCGGTGACATGCACCGTCACGTCCGGCCGGCTGTAGAGCCCGCCCGAGTACCCCCGGAACGGCCCCTCCAGCAGGTCGACCATCTGCGGATCGAGTTCGACCGCATCCACATGCCCGGCTCCCAGGGCCAGGGCGCGCAGCACCTCGCCGCCGCCGCCGGCACCGAGCACCAGCACGCGTCCGCCCCGCCGCAGGTGATGGGGCAGCGCCGCCGTCTGATGATCCAGATAAGCGAGATCGCGCGGTTCACCGTCCAGCCGGGTGATCACGCTCATGTCGCCGGCATCGGTGAACACGCCAAGTTGCTCGGCCGGCGCGCTCGGAGCGAACATGCCGAGGCCCGGGGCGTGGCGGAACGGAATGGTCGGGCTTTGCACCACCGTCAGCGTGCCGAGCGGGCTCGTGCGTGAAGCGATCACCTCGGCGTCCGGCACGGTGAGCGCCATCGGCAATCCCTTGTGGGGTGACGGTACCGGCCGGGTCCATTCCTCGGGCATCAGGAGCAGGGCCGCGGCAACCGCGGCGATCGCCGCCAGTGCGACGCCGCGCCGGCGCAATCGCACCGTCGCCACCGCCGCGGCCACCAGCCCGGCCAGGGCGACGATGCGCAGACAGGCACCGGGTTCGAGGACGAACAAAACGCCGACGACGACAACGGTTCCGATCCCGGCGCCGATCAGGTCGCTGCGATAGACGCGCCCGATGCGGTCACCGGCGGTCGCCAGGGCGAGCCCGATGGCGCCGCCGGCGAACACGAACGGCACGGCCAGCAGCAGATAGACAAGCGCCAGCAACGGCCACTGTCCAAGATCCCAGGCGAGCTCCAGGACATTCAGCGGGACCCGCTGCGCCAACGCGAAGGCGGTCGGCGCCGACACGGCGAAGGCGATGCAGCCCGCGGCGAACCAGCGCGCGGGCTGTCGGACGAGCCTCTGGCGGGCGAGCGCGAGTGCCGTGCCGCTGACGCCGTAGCCGAGCAGCGCCAGGCTGATGATCATGTGCGCAAAGTGGTGCCACTGCGCGATCGACAGCAATCGGACGAGGAGGATCTCGAAAGCGAGCGCTGCCGCCGAGATCAGCGCCACCGCCGCCAGCGGCGGCATCTTATCGCGCGCCGGTCAGCGGCACGAACCGCACCGGCAGCAGGTGCCGCATCTGCACCGCGCCCGCCTCGTCGCGCGTGACCAGGATCAACTGCTGGACGAAGAAGGGCGGGCCGACGGGGATGACCATCCTGCCGCCCTCCCTGAGTTGTTGCAGCAGTGGCGGTGGCACGTGCGGTGCCGCCGCGGTGACGATGATGGCGTCGAACGGTCCGGCCTCGGGCCAGCCATGGTAGCCATCGCCCTGCCGGACCGTCACCATGTCGTAGCCGAGATCGGCGAGGCGTTCGGCCGCAGCGTCGGCCAAGGCGGGAACGATCTCGATGGTGTGGACGCGGCGGGCGAGGTGGCCGAGCACCGCGGCGTGGTAGCCGGAGCCGGTGCCGATCTCGAGCACGGTCTCGTCGCCGTCCAAATCGAGCAGTTCGGACATCAGGGCAACGATGAACGGCTGCGAGATGGTTTGCCCCCAGCCGATGGGCAGCGGCCGGTCGTCATAGGCTTCGCGGCTCCGGTCGGACGGCACGAAGCGATGGCGCGGCACGGTCGCCATCACGTCGAGGACCCGCTCGGAAATGCCGGCGTGCCCGGCGAGCGGCCCAACGTCGTCGCCGTGGGAGCTGATCACCTCGACCATGCGACGCCGCTCGGCGGCACGATCGTCATCGGCGGCCGCGAACCCGGCCGGCGGCAACCACGTCGCCACCGCGATCGCGAGGATCCTGGCAACACCCATCAAGCGGGGCACGGAATCGGGGGGAGGGCGCATGCAACCTCACTCGTCGCCGGCAGTATACCGCCCGAGGTGGCAAGACGCGAGGCTCGCGGCGGCCGTCGCCCGTGCTATCCTCGAGGGTCCGCGATGCCTGGGGAGAAGGAAACGATGAACGCGGTTCTCGTCTACGTGACGACGTCCTCCCACGAGGAGGCAACGATGATCGGTCGCACCCTGGTTGCCGAGCGGCTCGCCGCATGCGCGAACGTGCTGGCCGAGATCACCTCGCTGTTCTGGTGGGAGGGCGCCGTCCAGGAGGAGCCGGAGGTCCCGGTCATCCTGAAAACCCGCGCCGAACTCGTCGATCGTGTGGTCGAGCGCGTCAAGGCCCTGCACAGCTACACCTGCCCCTGTGTGGTCGCCCTGCCCATCGCCGCCGGCAACCCCGCGTTTCTCGATTGGATCGCCGGGGAGACGGCCGGCGCCTGACCCGGCCTGCGCCTGACCCGGCCTGCGCCTCGATGCCAAAGGACGAATCCCATCCGTTGGCCGAATCGAACCGCGAGACTGACCGCGTCGTGAATCGACCGATCGCCTAGGCGCGCCGCGGCAGCCGGACGGTTGCGACCGCCTGGGCGGCGATGCCTTCGCCGCGGCCGGTGAAGCCGAGCCGCTCGGTTGTCGTCGCCTTGATGCCGAC
>CAZBWP010000259.1:0-3827 GCA_964495295.1 uncultured Rhodospirillaceae bacterium
CGACATGCAGGGCCGCTTGATGGGCAAGCGCTTCCAGGCGGAGCACTTCATCGACAGCGCCTGGGCGGAAACCCACAGCTGCAACTACCTGCTCGCGACCGACATGGAGATGGTCCCCGTCGACGGCTACCGGGCGACGAGCTGGGCCGCCGGCTACGGCGACTACATCATGAAGCCGGACCTCGCCACCCTGCGGCGCATTCCCTGGCTCGCCGGAACGGCGCTGGTGATCTGCGACGTGCTCGACCATCACACCCACGAGGACGTCCCGCATTCCCCCCGCGCCGTGCTGAAACGCCAGGTGGCGCGCCTCGCGGCCCGGGACATGCGGGCCTTCATGGGCTCGGAGCTCGAGTTCTTCCTGTTCCGCGAGAGCTTCGAGGAGGCGGCGGCCAAGGGCTACCGCGGCGTCTCGCCGATCGGCGCCTACAACGAGGACTATCACATCTTCCAGACCAGCAAGGAGGAAGACGTGATGCGGGCGATGCGCATCGGCCTGCAGGGCGCCGACATCCCGGTGGAGAACTCCAAGGGCGAGGCCGAGGCGGGTCAGGAGGAGATCAACGTCCGCTATGCCGACGCGCTGACCATGGCCGACCGGCACGCCATCATCAAGAACGGCTGCAAGGAGATCGCCTGGTCCAAGGGCCGCGCCATCAGCTTCATGGCCAAGTGGAGCTTCACCCACGCCGGCAGCTCGTGCCATGTCCACCAGTCGCTGGCGAGCCTCGCCGGCGTGCCGCTGTTCCACGACCCGGCGGCCGAGCACGGCATGTCGGCGCTGATGCGCCACTATCTGGCCGGGCTGCTGCACCATTCCAGCGCCATCACCGTGTTCCTCGCGCCCTACATCAACTCCTACAAGCGCTTCATGGCGGGAACCTTCGCGCCGACCAAGGCGATCTGGTCCATGGACAACCGCACCGCCGGCTATCGCATCTGCGGCGCGAACACGCCTGCCGTCCGCATCGAGTGCCGGATCGGTGGCGCCGACCTGAACCCGTATCTGGCGATGGCGGCGTTGCTCGCCGCCGGCATCGACGGCATCGAGAACCAGCGCGCCCTGGAGCCCGCCTTCGTCGGCGACGCCTACGGGGATGCGAGCATCCGGGTGATCCCGTCGACGCTGCGCGAGGCCACGGCGGCGCTGGACGGCTCGGCGATGCTGCGCGCGGCGTTCGGTGACGATGTGATCGACCACTACGTCCACGCGGCCCGGTGGGAGCAGTTCGAGAGCGATCGCCGGGTCACCGACTGGGATCTCACCCGCGGCTTTGAGAGGGCATGACCGCCATGGCGACCGCAGGAAGGCTCCGCTGTGTTTCCCCCATCGACAACTCGGTCTACGCCGAGCGACCGGTCGCCGATGCCGCGGCGGCCGAGCGCGTCGTCGCCACCGCCCGCGCGGCAGGGCGGGACTGGGCCGCCCGCCCGCTGGCGGAGCGTGTCTCCCTGGTCCGCGCCGGCGTGCGGCGGCTCGGCGAGATGGACGCGGACGTGGTGCCCGAACTGGCCTGGATGATGGGCCGGCCGATCCGCTATGGCGGCGAGTTCAAGGGCGTCAACGAGCGCGCCACCTACATGGCCGACATCGCCGAGGCGTCGCTGGCGCCCCTGGTGGTGGAGGCGAGCGAGCGCTTCGAGCGCTTCATCGCGCGCGAGCCGCTCGGCGTCGTCTTCGTCATCGCGCCGTGGAACTACCCCTATCTCACCGCCATCAACACCGTGGCGCCGGCGCTGATCGCCGGCAACGCCGTGGTCATCAAGCATGCCACCCAGACCCTGCTGGTCGGCGAACGCATGGTCCGCGCCTTCACCGAGGCCGGGCTGCCGGAGGGCGTGTTCGTCAACCTGTTCCTCGACCATCACACCACCGAGCAGCTCATTGCCGCCGGCGCCTTCGACTTCGTCAACTTCACCGGCTCCGTTGCCGGCGGTCGGGCGATCGAGCGGGCGGCCGCCGGCACCTTCACCGGGCTCGGGCTGGAACTGGGCGGCAAGGATCCGGGCTACGTGATGGACGATGCCGACCTGGATGCCGCGGTCGACACGCTGATGGACGCCGCCATGTTCAACAGCGGCCAATGCTGTTGCGGCATCGAGCGCATCTATGTGGCGGCGCCGCTGTTCGAGGCGTTCGTCGAGAAGTCCGCCGCGCTCGTTTCCGGCTACGTTCTGGGCGATCCGCTCGACCCGGCGACGACCCTCGGCCCCATGGCCAGCCGGCGCTTCGCCGACGAGGTGCGGGCGCAGACGGCGGCGGCGATCGCCTCCGGCGCCAAGGCGCGGATCGATCCGGCGCTGTTCCCCGCCGCCGACGGCGGCACCTATCTGGCGCCGCAGATCCTCACCGGCGTCGACCACACGATGCAGGTGATGCGCGAGGAGAACTTCGGCCCGGTGGTCGGCATCATGCCGGTCTCCGGCGACGACGCGGCGGTCGAACTGATGAACGACAGCGACTATGGCCTGACCGCGTCACTCTGGACCCGCGATGCGGCGCGCGCGGCCAGGGTCGGCGCCCGCATCCAGACCGGCACGGTGTTCATGAACCGCGCCGACTACCTGGATCCCGGCCTCTGCTGGACCGGCTGCAAGGACACCGGCCGCGGCGCCGCCCTGTCACCACTCGGCTACCAATCCCTCACCCGGCCGAAGTCCTACCACCTGAAGAAGGCGCCAAGCGCATGAGCCCCACGGCCAACTGGAGCTACCCCACGGCGATCCGCTTCGGCGCCGGGCGCATCGCCGAACTGGCCGAAGCGTGCCGTGCCGCCGGCATGCGACGACCACTGCTCGTCACCGACGCGGGCCTGGCCTCCCAGCCGATCACCCAGGCGGCCCTCGACCGCCTGGCGGCGGCGGGGCTCGGCCACGCCATCTTTGCCGACGTCAGGCCCAATCCCGACGATGGCAACCTGGCGGCCGGCGTCGCCGCCTTCCGCGCCGGCGGGCACGACGGCGTCGTCGCCTTCGGCGGCGGCTCGGCCCTCGACCTCGGCAAGCTCGTCGCCTTCATGGCCGGCCAGACGCGCCCGGTATGGGACTTCGAGGACATCGGCGACTGGTGGACGCGGGCCGATGTGGCCGCGATCGCCCCGATCGTCGCGGTGCCGACCACCGCCGGCACCGGCTCCGAGGTCGGGCGGGCGAGCGTCATCACCGATTCCGCGAGCCATGTGAAGAAGATCATCTTCCATCCGCGCATCCTGCCGACCGTCGTCATCGCCGATCCCGAGTTGACCGTCGGGCTGCCGCCGCGCGTCACCGCCGGCACCGGCATGGACGCGTTCGCCCACTGCCTGGAGGCCTTCTGCGCGCCAAACTACCATCCCATGTCCACCGGCATCGCCGTCGAGGGCATGCGGCTGGTCACAGAGTACCTGCCGCGGGCCTATGCGGACGGCGCCGACATCGAGGCGCGGGCAAACATGATGAGCGCGGCGGCCATGGGGGCGGTCGCCTTCCAGAAGGGGCTGGGCGCCATCCACGCCCTGTCACACCCCGTGGGCGCCCTCTACGACACCCACCACGGCACCACCAATGCCGTGGTCATGCCCGCCGTGCTGGCGTTCAACCGCGCCGCGATCGAAGACCGCATCGCCCGGCTCGCCGCCTACCTCGGCGTCGGCGGCGGCTTCGACGGCTTCTTCGAGCACGTGCTCACGCTCAGGCGGCGCGTCGGCATTCCGGAGCGGCTGCGCGATCTCGGCGTCACCGACGAGCGCATCGACGCGATGAGCGCCATGGCCATCGAGGATCCGACCGCCGGGGGCAATCCGGTGCCGCTGACGCTGGCGGCGGCGCACGACCTCTACCGGGCGTGC